>JAJFLK010000540.1 GCA_021772735.1 Candidatus Sumerlaeota bacterium
GAGCCGCGCCTCATCCGTGCTCGCACCGTCCGAAGTCCGTTTATCGCTCGCGACATCGCACGCGTCGATCCATTCGCAGAGGATGAGCCGGTCGCTCGCAATCAACGAACGAAAGACCAACAGGTCCACATGTCGATCTTCGCCTTCGTGATCGCGTAATAGAATTTGCCCGGACCGATTTCCGCCATCGCGGCCGGATGCGGCCTCGACGAGCGCCGCGAACTCACGAATTTCGGAACCGATCAATGGCGTCTGACGCGGGAGCTGCCAGAAGATCATAACGAACCATGACCCAAGCAAGAGACCGGCGATCGGCCCGGCGAGGCAACGCGACCGACCGGCCAGGATGCGCTCAAGAAAGAGAGAACCGGGCACGGCGGCAAAAACCGTCAGCGGCCAGGCGAATCGCGCGGTCGCCTGGTGATTCCATGTCGCATAAAGCGAAGCCACCGCCATCGCGCGGGTGAATTCGAGAAGAACGCGTCCCGAAGGACGCTCGACGAGTCGGCGAATCGAGAGAAACGCGCCGCCGAGCATCAGAGGCGTCATGACCGGATTCATTCTTAAGAACGTGAGGATGACGAGCCGAGGCGAGCGCGCCGCGCCGAACAAGCCCGTATAAGACTGTTCCTGCTTGATGAAGTGAAATGGGTCATCGTGGCGAACCGCCGATGCTGCGATCCATACGATCGCTGGAATCCAGAGGGTCAGCAGCATCGCCCAGTATGAGGCCTTGAGACGCGGCGGCGCTTCGGACGCTTTGGAGATCAAACGCTTCTCTATGCGCACACTGAAATAAAGCGGAATCAACGCCGCCCAGGCCCAGGCTTCATATCGACAAAGCCCGGCAAGCACGAGCGAAGCCACGCCGAGCACGAACCAGCGCGGCGAAGCGCGCTCACCGGATTCGAAACTGACGAACCCGAGCAACGCGAGTGAGATCCAGAACAAATAATCCGGCTCGGAGAGCGCGGAGGATGCGAGTTCGAACGTGCCGAAATTCGCAATGAACGCGAGGCCGAAGAGGACGACCGCCGTGCCGCGTCCGCCCAGGGCGACGATGCAACGCGCAAGGGCCATCGCAGCGCCGAAGAGATAAAGCATTGAGACCAGGCGGATGGCCGTCAATTCGGCGGCGGCCGTTTCAAATCCGGCCAAGGCGAAAAGTTTAATCAGCGATCCGCGCGCTGCGAACGGCAGCGGAAGCCAATACGTATCGGACGTGAAAAAGAACGGCCGTTGCGCCCAGGTCTTGGAGAGCACCGTCCGGGCGAGGTCGTCCACGTCGTTCAGATCGAGCCCTCGCCCCAGGGCGAACAACACATAGAAGACCAACGTCGTCGGCACGATGATCGCGATGAAAAGCGGAGCTCTTGAGTCCAGGCGATTTCGAAACGAATCAATCGTCGCCGAGGGAGTCGAGTGATTATCGGCGGGCGCCGGGCCGGGTGTCATAGGCCACGGTTTAGCGTCGGCCCGGGGGAACAATCAAGAGCCACCCGCGCCAGAGCCGCCTCCCCTGGTGGGTATGACCGCCGATCTCGAAGCCGCGCCCGGGGCGCCGGCGGGAGCTTCCATGAGCTGCGTGACACAGAAGACCGACCCGAAGCACAAGAGAATGGACGCCAGAGCGAGCGATTGGGATAACCCATGCAGAGCGCCGAAGCGCGCCCGCTGTGGGTTGTCCTTCGACGCGAGATGATATCCGCCGTATTCAACTTTCAGATCTTCACGAATCTGGCGCATCTGCGGCGTGAGATAGAAACTTGACACCACCGTGGCGCCAAGAGTGAGCCCGAGCAATACGATCGAGATAACGACCGTCCTGCGCACTCGCGACGCAACCAGACGCAGCAAAGCAAAGTGCATCGCAATAGCCAGCGGAAAAACGACGAAGGCCGTTCGGTCCATCGCGCCGAAAAGCGGGGAAAGAATGTCGGCGGCGTGAGTGGAATTTGGAACGACGCCGCTCCAATCGCCGAACAGCGACGGCGCGACGAAGAACGTGAGCGTCAGCGCGGCGCCCAGCCACACGAAGACGAGGACGAGAATCACAAATCGGCAAAATTTCAGCATATTCAAATCCTCACCTAATCAAGAACCCGGGCGTCCCTGGAGTTTGGACGCCGCTCGGCCGATCATCTTGTCCTATAATCCCCGAACTCTCAAAGAGCTTGGAGCTTCGGACCGCAAGGCATAGGATGATGACGGTAAATTCAGCACCGCGATTGATAAAATCGATCGGCAAAGCGCGGCGCACAACGAGAGGATCGACGAAAATGGACCTGGGACTTATCTACTGCGCCCTTTGAAATTACGAGCCTCAAGCCGTCAGTTTGACGGGCGAAGTCTTGAAAAAATTCAAACGCCAGATCAGCCAGTGGTCGATGACGCCCTCGGATGGAGGCAAATTCGAGGTCAGCGTGAACGGCACGCTAATTTACTCCAAGTTGGAGACGGGTCGCTTCCCGACCAACGACGAGATCATCCGCCTGATCGAAGAGCATCTCGCAAACGCGTCGATCGCGTAAGCCCGCTCGCCCGGGCTTCAAGACCGATGTCATATCTGCTGCGCGAGATAATTCTTGATGCCGATCTCCGCGATCAGGTGAAGCTGGGAGTCCAAGTGATCCAGGTGACCCTCTTCATCCTTGAGGATCTCCTCGAAGAGCATCCGGCTGGCGGGGTCGTCGTGCTTGGTCGCCAGCTTGATTGATTTCTTCAGTGCAATAATATGCTCGGCCTCCATCGCCCGGTCGCAATCCATCATCGCCTTGACCGTAGAGCCGACCTTGACCGGATTGTACTTCTGCATGTTCGGCGTGCCGTCGAGAAACAGAATGCGGTCGATAAAAACGCCCGCATGCTTCATCTCTTCGATGGATTCGTCATACGCAGCTTTTGCAAGTTTCGTATAACCCCAATCCGCGCACATGCGACTGTGGATGAAAAATTGATTGATGGCCGTCAACTCCGCCGAGAGCGCCTCGTTGAGAGCTTTGATGACTGCCGGGTGACCTTTCATTTGGCTTCCTCCGTGAGTTCGACTGACTGGGCGTTAAGAATACCCAGCCACTGATCGATCATTCAAGCGATCTGAAGTTAGTCTAGACTAAATTTTATTTGAGGTCAATGTGAAATTTGAAGAGTGGCCGATCGCCTCAGGCCGCTGCCGGCTCGTCCACGCGGTCGCCGGAAGAACAGACCAGCGCCGGGGTGATCGCGGATGCTCCGGGGTCGAGATTGCGACGGAGGTAATGCTTCAAGTCACAATGGCAGGCGGTGCAGGTTTTTCCGCACCCCGAGACCTGGAGAACCTGATCGAACTGGTGAACGCCCGTGCGTCGTGCGGTTTCGGCTATATCGGCGAACTCCGTCTCATGGCACTCGCACCGGGTCATTCGCTCTCGCCAGTTCATTCTGTTCGGCCCTTATTATGATTCTCTTCAGATTCGACAGTATTGAGAATCATTCTCATTCTCAATATCAACCAGGCAAGGCCATTGGTCAAGCGCAATTTTCTATTATCTTGAGCAAGAAGCAGAACTCTGGAAACCGTCAAGCCTCAGAGAGATTTGAGGAATCGATCGATGCCGGCGATCGCACGATCGATTGTCTCAAATCCGACTGCATAGGAAGCTCGGAAATAGCCTTCACCTGAAGACCCAAATGCCACGCCGGGGATCACGGCGATCTGCTCGGCATCGAGCAAGCGGCGGCAGAATTCGGTCGATGAGAGCCCTGTCTTCTCTATCGATGGAAACGCGTAGAACGCGCCTTCGGGCCGGACCATCGCGAGGCCAATCGAATCCAGCCCGGAGTGAATGTAGTTGCGTCGCTGTTCGTACGTCTCGGCCATGGCTGCCATGTCATCAAGTCCATCGTCGAGCGCCGCCTCGGCGGCCCGCTGCGCCATGATAGGCGCGCACATGATCGAATACTGGTGAATGCGCCCCATTGCCCCGATCAGATCCTCCGGCCCCACCGCGTATCCAATACGCCAGCCGGTCATGGCGAACGCCTTGGAGAATCCCGAAACCAGAAGCGTCCAATCCGCAGCTTCGGGAATCGAAGCGAGGCTGACATGATCCTGGTCGTAGCTCATCTCCGCATAAATCTCATCAGAGATTACGACGATCTGGTTTTGCGACGCGATGCGCGCGAGGCGCTCGACCTCATCGCGGCGCAGTGTCGCGCCGGTCGGATTGCCCGGATAATTAATAAGGATGGCCCGAGTCCGGGGCGTGATCAGGCCCTCGAGCCGGGTCCAGTCGACGCGGAATCCATCGGCCCCTGTGCAATGCAGCGGCACGGGCACGCCTCCGGCGAGGCTGACGAGCGGCTCGTAGGCGACGAAGCACGGCATCGGGATGATGACTTCATCGCCGGAATTGAGCGTCGCGCGCAGGGCAAGATCGATGGCCTCGCTGGCGCCGACCGTGATGAGGATCTCGGACTCCGGACAGGCCCGCACAGAGAACCGACGGGCCAGATATGCTGAAAGTTTCTCGCGAAGCGAGATGAGCCCCGAATTGGACGTGTAGGTCGTATGTCCGCGCGCGATCGAATCGATGGCCGATTCGCGCAGACTCCAGGGGGTCACAAAATCCGGCTCACCGACGCCGAGCGAAATGATATCCGAACGACCCACAACAAGATCGAAGAATTCGCGAATGCCCGACGGCGCAAGCGATTCGACGCGCTCGGAGACGCGAGGACGATGAGGCGCGACAAGATCGATTTTCTCGGGTCGGTTCATGATGTCTCGTTGCGTTTCCCTCGTGTTTGGTGCCCAGGCGCCCCTTGGCGTCGATCAGAAGGGCGAGACCAAAAAACGCCCGAAGATTTATGAACCCGTCGACAGAACAAAGCAAGAGTCTCGGGCCTCACTTGCTCATGATTTTCACGAGAATGGATTTGCGATAGATGATTCCCTCGACTCGATCTTCGTGAACGACATAGACGCGCCGCTTACTCTCGGCGATCATCTGATGGGCAACCTGGACGATCGGAGTGTTCGGCCGAACGATGGGCAGATCGCGGCGGCAGATGTCGCGTACCCGCGTCGTATGCTCGTTGCTGAAATAGTTCTCGAATGGTTCGAAGGCGTTCAGCATGTCGGGATTGGAAAGCAGGTCCAGGTACTTTGGCATCCCCATGAGCAGCACTTCGCGAGTTGTGATCTCGCCGACGAGGCGATCCTTGTCGTCGAAAACCGGAAGGCCCTCGTCTCGGGCCTCAGCGAGGGCAAAGACGGCCTCGTGGAGCAGCGTGTCCAGCTTGAGCGGCGTCGCGATGGGCTCCATGATGTCCGATGCCACGAGCGTTGTCTTCACATCAACGCCGCTCTCTTCGATCAGTCGGATCACCCGGCCCGGCGATCGGAGACCCTTGAGCGATGCCAAAAAAGTCTTCGAGGCAAGGCAACGCGAAATAGCCGCGGCGGTCTGGACCAGCAACGTGTTGTCATGCTGCGGCGCGAGGATCAGGAAGATCGCCTTGATTTCAGATTCCGGGTTTGCCGGATGCGCCACCGGACGCTCGGGCGACGCCATTGCGACGCCGAATTTCCCAATTGACTCGGAACGAAGATAAGGAATGCAAACGCCCTCATCAGTCAGAGACGGGTGGGCCATCTCCGCGCTTACGATCTCGGTTAAGACGAGTTCGATCTCGGATTCACTGCGGCCGCTGAAAAGCCCGCCGAGCATGCCCCGGATAAAATCCTCGAAGCACTCGCCCTCGGAATGGACAAGCACGGTCTCTTCGGTGAACAGAGTTGAAAGCTTCATGCCAGGCCGGCCTCTCGGTGATGTGAGCGCACGCGCCCCGCGGAGATGCGACTGACGCGGCTACGCGCCTCGAAGTGGGAGTCCATCTCGGTTCTCCAGTTTCGATTCGCGCTTCGCCAGTCTCCGTCATTCTTGAAAAGCAATTCGAGATACCGCGCGGCATCGAGCGAGCCGGTCGAAAGGACCGATTGCGCCGCCGCCAGGTCGGGACTCGAGACGTTGAGGCGAACGTTGGGAATCTTGCGCAATTCGCGCACGACTTTCTTTAGCCGCTTTTTGACGATACTCAGCGCGACGGGTTCGATATGATTGAGCGGAATGTTCGGCTTGGGGACAAAAATTCCCAGATTGACGCCCAGATACCCTGAGCGCCCTCGGCGGCGCGCCCATCGGAGCATTGTGAGCCGAACGCGCTCGGAGAAATGAACCAGATCGAGCGCCTCCTCGTCGGTCTCTGATGGAATCCCAATCATGGTATAGAGCTTGATGTTCTCGATGCCGAGCGCCATGGCCCGCTCCACGATATCGATGATCTCGTCGTCGGTGATCAGCTTGCCGAGCAGGCGGCGCACGCGCAAGTTACCGGCTTCGGGCGCAATGGTGATCGTCCGCTGGCCGCCGGCGACAAGGGCTTCGAGCATGGTCGGCGTAACCTCCTCGACCCGCAGCGATGAATACGATACGCGAAGGCCGCGCTCCATCATCCAGCGGCAGATCTCGTCGATCTCCGGATGCGCACCGACGGCCGAGGAGACCAGCCCGAACCGATTCGTCAAGGGCTCGAGAGCTTCCACATCGCGACG
>JAJFLK010000055.1 GCA_021772735.1 Candidatus Sumerlaeota bacterium
GCCGATCGTCTCGGCCATCGTATCGGCCGTCGCATCGGTCATCGCCGCGGCGGCCACGGGCGCGGTCGGGCGCTCAAGCGCCTCGGCCGCCTCGCGCAGAATCCAAGGCCCGCCAATCGCCCCGCGACCGATCATGACTCCATCGCAGCCCGTCTGGTCGATCATCGCCAGCGCCGCCGCGCCGCCACGCACGTCTCCATTGCCGAAGACCGGAATCGAAACCACTGCTTTGAGCTCCTTGATCCGCGTCCAATCGGCGTGACCCGAATAACCCTCGCCGCGAGTCCGGGCGTGCAGACAAAGTCCATCGACGCCCTCGGCCTCGGCATCACACGCGATGCGTAATGCTGCGCCCTCATTGTCCTGGAAATCCCAGCGCATCTTCGCGGTGAAGGGAACGGTCAGCGCGGCGCGCATGGAGCGGAAAATCTCGCGACACAGCTCGGGCGAACGCAGCAATGCCGAACCACTGCCGGTGCCGCTCGTCACCTTGCGCGCCGGGCAGCCCATGTTGAGATCGACCACCGTTGCGCCCATCTCCTGCAATCGCGCGGCGGCCTCGCCAAGCCGGCCCGGGTCTGAGCCGAAAAGCTGCATCCCGAGCATCGGCTCGGGGCCATGCAGATCGAGAATGGCTTCGGTCTTTGGATCGCCCTTGACGATCCCGTGGTCCGACACCATTTGCGTATACGCGAACGGCCCGGAGGATTCGCGGCAGATCTGCCGGAACGCATAATCGCTGATGCCACACATTGGCGCGGGCATCACCCGCTGGCGCTTCACGATCTCACGCCACTGCTCGGCGGTGCCGCGTGCCGTCGGGCTCGGCGATTCGTTCGATTCCATTTTGTGCGCCGTGTGTGCTGCGTTCATTGTTTTGGTCGTCGCTTGAACTTGCCGAAGATTCCTCGAAGACGGCCGAAGATCGAGCCGGTTCCCGCGCCCTGAATCTTGCGCCGCAGACTCTCGTCCTCGCCGCAGAGCTCTTCGGCTCGGCTTAGTGCCTTGCGCGCGGCGTCCCGGTGGCCAAGCGTCGCGTGGCACCGGCCGATCCTATACCAGGCATAAGGCAGAGTCGGCCGCCTCTGGAGCGCGGCCTCGTATCGCACGATCGCCCGAGCCCATTGCCGCTCGAGCTCAAGAGTATAACCGATCACGAACGGCACGCGCCAATCTTCGGAAGGCCCGGCCTTCTCCGCCTGATCGAAGCAGAACGGCGCGTTCTTGTTGCCGTTTATCAGGAGAATGTGCCCCCGAGCAAGCCAGGCGTTCCAATCCTCATCTCGTTTGGAGAGGAGCATATCCGAGCTCGACATCGCCTGCTTCATCTGGCCGGTCTGGGCCATGTTCACTGAACGCAACGCGAGCAGGCCCGGGGCCTCGGGGAAGACAGAGAGCGCACGATTGATCCAGACTTTGGCCTCGGCGAGTTGCCGGGTCAGCGTGAGCACCCGGATGTGCTCGATCCAGGCATCCAGAAACGTGTTATCAGTCTGCATGGCTTTGGAATACCAGCGCAGAGCCTCCTTCTGATCGCCGACGAAGAAAGCCTTATCGCCCCGGGACATATAATAGGTCGTGTCATAAGTCGGCTCCTCGCTCGACGGGAGCGTGGCGCCGATCTGGGACTCGGGCGAATTCGTGCTGTCGCGCCCAGCCTCGGCCTTGGCGCCGGGTATCTTCTTTCCGGTCTCCAGGTTTGAAAATCGACCCATTCGGGGCTTGTCTTCTTCCTTGGCTTTGTTTCGCCAGGTCTATGCATGCCCCTGGGCCCAGGCCTCGTCGGAGCGCCACCCGAGTTTAGCAACCGGCGATTGGGTCGGGCAATTTCAATTCTGCGGCGTCGGCCGTGGTTATTCGTGGAGAACCCGGCCCGCCTCGGCATCGGCCTCCAGCCAGGCCTTGATTGCTTCGATACTTCGCCCGGCACTGCCCTGGTTCGCTTCCAGCACGCTGCGAGCCTTTTCGCCCTCGACCCGCCGCAGCTCGGGATCGCTGTAGAATGGGGCGACGACGCCGGCCAGATTGGCGGCCATATCACCGGCGCCACTGGAGGCCTCACCGGCTCCACCAACTCCAACGCGCGTTCCCGCGCCCGCCACTTCGAACAGGCGCACCAGTTCGCGCTGATTTTTCATGTTTGGCCCGTAAACAACGGGAACGCCGTGCGCGGCGGCTTCGAGCAGGTTGTGCCCGCCGGTCGCGCCGAAACTGCCGGCAACGATCGCAACCTCGCCGACGCCATACGCGCGAGCAAGCATGCCCATCTTGTCGAGCACGACGACCTGGACGCGGTCGGGGTCACTCAGCGCGGATGCCTCGCCGCGAAGCGTCACGCGCGAAACTTCCAGGCCTCGCCTGCTGACCAGCGCCTGGACCTCATCGGAGCGTTCGACGTGACGCGGCGCGAGCAGCAGACACAGATCCGGGATTTCCTCGCGCAAGCGTGCAAACGCCTCCAGGATGATCTCTTCCTCCCCGCCATGAGTCGATCCGGCGACAAGGACCGGGCGCTCGGCGCCGATGCCCAGCTCGGCGCGCAAGTCGCGCCTCTCATCTTCGGTCAGCGTCGGCGTCTTCAGATCTAGTTTGCAATTGCCTGTCACCTCGATCCGTTCCGGGGCGATGCCCATCGCGGCGAACCGATCCCGGTCCACTTCGGTCTGGGCGCAGAAACCGCGTATCGACCGGAACGCGGGCGCGAGGAAGCGGCGGCCAGCCCGATACTTCGGGAAAGATCGATCCGACATGCGGGCGTTGATCATGAAAATCTTCGCCCCACTCGCGGCGGCCATCGTCAGGAAGTTCGGCCATATCTCGGTCTCCATCAGAATCACGTACCGGGGCCGATAGAATCGGAGGAATCGGCGAACATTCCACGAGAGATCGGCCGGGAAGTAGGTGTGCGCCTCGGCGCCGGGGACCGACTCGCGAGCCGCCTCCTGGCCGGTCTCGGTGATCGTGCTGAGGACCAATGGCAGATCGGCGAACGCGCCGCGCAGGTGCGGCTCGACGGCGCGGGCCGCGGCGACCTCGCCGACGGAAACGGCATGGACCCAGACCGATCCGTGTAAGAATCGATCGGCCTCCACCTGCCCGCCCAGGGCCCGCCCCAGCATCGCGGGGGCGCTCTGGCGATACTTGCGGCGGCGCGCCCAGCGCAATGCCAGATACGAAACCAGCAGTGGCGAGAAGGCGTAATAGGCGGCGTCGTAACGCGTGATCATACGGGGTGAGAATTCTCAGCGGATTGGCGCGAACTCAGACGGCACACCAATCTGAAGTCTTGACGATCAATACTCAACCCCGGCATTACGCGGCGGCCGGTGATAATCAGGAATTCACGGATGCGACCGGCCCGGATAAGGAGGCGCATCCCGAAAAGCCGGCGGCGCGATGAACACCTACGGCCGGCTCCGATCTATCTTGTCTCGCAAGGCCGATTGCGGGAAGATCGTTCCACAGTCTTCGAGCTGCGATCAACGAATTCACATGCGCGTCAATGGAGGCCCATCATGCCTATCTTCGTCATGCTCACCCGCCTCTCGCCTGAGGCGCTCAAATCCCCCCGATCGCTTGAAAAGCTTGAGCGCAAAGTCTCCGATCGCATTCGTGCCGAGTGTCCCATTATCGAATGGATCCAGAACCTCGCCGTGATCGGCCCTTACGATTATATCGACATATTCCGCGCGCCTGACATTGAAGCGGCGACTAAAGTTTCCGCGCTTGTGCGCACGTTCGGCCACGCACAGACCGAGATCTGGGCCGCCACCGAGTGGGAGCGGTTCAAGGATATCGTCCGCGACCTGCCGAGCAATTGATGCGGGGATTCTCGACAGAAACGGCAGGCATGAAATCTTCTCTGATTCGCGCTGCCACCTTGGCAAGTTTCCTTCTTGGCGCGGTGCTTCTTGCTCTGAATGTCGTGGGCCTTGCGACGGATCTGCGTAATCCGGCGATCTACGACGAACCCCTCGCGTGGAATCCCAAGGGTCCTCAACTTACCGCAGCCGAAGTCCGCGCCAGGGCCCCGCGCCTCGATGGCGAATCCGACGTCGATTATCTGCATCGCGTCCACGTCGTTCTCTCGCGCGCGGTTGCCCATTACTGGTCCGATGAGGGTCGCGCGGCTTACAACATCCGCGTGCCGTGGAGCGAGAATTACATCCTCCACCTCGCTGGTCTTCTCCAGCCATCCCGATACGCGATGTATGAATTCTACGATTTCGAAAAGGCTCTGGATCGCGGCGTCGGCCTCTGCTCGCAGCAGTCCATCGTCTCCTCGGGCTTGCTTGAGCGATCCGGCATCGAGACTAATATTGTCGGCCTATTCGGTCATGTCGTTGTCGCGGCGCGGGTATCCGGGGCCGAAGACGAGTGGTGGGTGTTCGACCCCGATTACGGCGTTCTGATCGAACACTCAGTGAGCGAAATTGAAGCCGACCCCGAGCTGATTCGCCCCTATTACATTGAGCAGGGTCACGCTCATGAAACCGTGAGCGAACTGGTTACAATCTACGGTCCCGAAGGCAATGCCATGCTGCCCACGGCACGCGCCTACAAGGGCAAAAACTTCTTCGTTGAAAAGGCCGCTTACTTCCTGATTTGGGCGCTGCCGCTTTTGCTGCTCGCACCGGGGCCTGCTGTCTTGATCTTCGAGCGTCGGCGCAAGGCATGACCGGCGGAATCTCTCAACATCTGGCGGGAGAGCGCAAATGATGATCTAGTGCCGACCGGACTAGTCTTCATAGAGAGTCCAATCGCTTGCGGCGGAAAACATGACCGACTTCCCGCTAAGCGGAATATTGATTGTGGGCTGGTTATAATCGTTCGTCGTGATCACGAGCGTGGCGGTTTTATCGCCTTCGGTCGATGGGTCGAACTCAACAGTACTGAAACGAGAGCTGAGCGCCGACAGAGGAGATGTATCCGGAGCCACCGTAAACGAGGCCGCGTCTGGGCCGGTGATCTCGATTCCCGGCGCCAGAAAACCAAGCGGAACAATCGAGGAGAAGTTAGAGATCAGCAGGTCGAGGGGGACGGAATTCCCGTCATCAAAGGGCTCGAATCCGAAGTCAAGTAAGAGAGGATCGACGACGATCTCGGGGAGAATCCGGGCGAAGGCGATATCAAGATCAGCCCCGCTGCCCCCGCTTAAGTCTTCGGTGGTCGCCCAGACTCCCATCCATAAACCGACCCCGTCGTGAGCGATGTCCGGGAAGTCGTCGTTGCCTGTATCCGAAGTGGCTCCAACGTTCATGACGCCAGGCCCGGTCCACGAAGCGCCGTTATCCGTGCTCAGCGCAACGAGCGCGTCAATATCCGTTCCAAGGCCAAACTGCGATGTGTCGCTCCACCAGGTGGCGATCCAGTTGCCCGCGCCGTCGGTGTCAAGCTCCGGCTGGATGTCGAATGCTGACCCATCGGTCTGCATCGAAGCAAGAAGCAGCGAAGGAGCGCTCCACGTCACGCCGTCGTCGATCGAGGTCGCAAATGCGATATCGGAATCCGCCCCCGCCCCCGCGCCCAAGGAATCCTCTGATGTCCATATGGCAACCCAGTTGCCCGCGCCATCGGTCTCGAAATTGGGTTCTTCGTCGTCGCCTGAATCCGAGTTCTCCGCGCTGGTCAATACGGCAGGTGAGGTCCACACCGCCCCGTTGTCGGTCGAAGAAGAGGTCAGGATGTCATAATCCGTGCCTGCCGGACCTCCCAGGTCATTGGGCGAATGAAACATAGTCATCCATTTGCCGGCACCAATGTACTTGATTGTGGGGCGAAAGTGCTTGTCCTGGCCGACTTGATTATTGGTGTGGATGACGACGGGGGCGCTCCATGTCGACATCGATTGGTCGAACGTCGCGCTACGGACCGTCATTTCGAAAAAGGTGGTCATCGATTCGTACGTCGACCACACCGCGACCCAGGTGCCGTCGCCGCGCGGAGCGATCTTGGGGTGCAGATCGGCTTTGAAAACGCCGTCGGTGGCTGCGTCGGTGTTGACCGGGGCTGAAGCGCTCCACGTTAGACCATCGTCGGACGAGAAGACATAGAGGACATCGGTGTCCAAACCCAACGTCCCGCCGTTCGAATCCATGGACCACCAGATAACCATCCAGTTTCCGTTGCCATCGGTCTGCAACTTAACCTGTGTATCATCGAGCGAATCAGTCTCCGCGAAGGCGTTCAAAAACGTCGGCGTAGACCAGGTCTCCCCGTCGTCGGCCGAGCGGGAGTAGAGAATGTCCGCATCCGTGCCAATGGTCCCGCCCAGGTCGTCAATCGAAGTCCATACCGAGATCCAGACGCCGTTGCCGCCGGCGACGAGCTCTGGAAGCGCGTTGAATCCATTATCGCCGGCCGCATCGTTAATAAACACCGCGGAATCGAATAGATCTCCGAGGGGTAGAGGCACGGGAGTTGGGGTCGGCGTCGGTGTGGGCGTGGGAGTCGGCGTGGGTGCCGCGAAAGACGAGACGAGCGCAATTTCGATGTCGTCGTCGATGCCCGTAGAGATGGTAAAATCCGCCGAGGTCATCCAGGTTCCCATCCATGAGCCCACGCCATCGTGGGCGATGTCTGAATGGAAGGCGTCAATGCTGTCCGAAGCGGCATCGGAGTTCATGACCCCCGGGCCGTCCCAAGTCGCGCCATTGTCACTACTCAATGCGACTAGAGCGTCCATGTCTGCGCCAAGGCTAAACTGCGTCGTGTTGCTGAACCAGGTGATGATCCAGTTGCCCGCGCCGTCGGTGTCGATCTCGGGCTGCGTGTCGATCGCGGTCCCATCAGTCTGCATCGAAGAAAGAATCAGCGCAGGGCTGGTCCAAGTCACTCCGTCATCGCTCGACGTCGAAACGACAATATCTCTGTCCGTTCCGGCTGGGCCGCCCAGATCGTCGTCGGTTTCCCACGTGGCGATCCAATTGCCCGCCCCGTCGGTCTCAAGATTAGGGTACTCGTCGAAGCCTGTGTCCGAATTCGCGGCACTCGTCAGTGCCGCTGGTGCGGACCACGTCGAGCCGTTGTCGGTCGAAGACGAAAAAAGAATGTCGTAATCCGCGCCCACCGGGCCGCCCAAATCGTTGGGCGAATGAAACGCCGTGATCCATTTGTTTGTTCCATTGAACTTGATCGAGGGCCGAAAGTGCTTGTCCTGGCCGACTTGATTATTGGTGTGGATGACGACGGGGGCGCTCCATGTCGACATCGATTGATCGAACGTCGCGCTACGGACCGTCATTTCGAAAAAGGTGGTCATCGATTCGAACGTTGACCAAACCGCGACCCAGGTGCCGTCGCCGCGCGGAGCGATCTTCGGGTGCAGATCAGCTTTGAAAACGCCGTCGGTGGCCGCATCGGTATTGACGGGCGCCGAAGCGCTCCACGTCAGCCCGTCGTCGGACGAGAAGACGTACAGCACGTCGGTGTCCAAGCCCAGCGTTCCCCCGTTCGAATCCAGACTCCACCATGCCACCATCCAGCCGCCGATACCGTCGGTTTGGATTTTGACCTGCGTATCGCCGAGCGAGTCGGTTTCGGCGAACGAGTTCAAGAACGTCGGCGTGGACCATGTCGTACCGTCATTGGCTGTGCGGGAGTAAAGAATATCATTGTCGGTGCCGATGGTCCCACCCAGGTCGTCTTCGGAGGGCCATACTGCGATCCAAACGCCGTTGCCGCCTCCGGCGAGCTCGGGAATCGCGTTGAACGAGGTATTGCCTGGAGGGCCGTTGATGAACGTGGGGGGATCGAAAAACGGGATCAACGCGTGCGCGGGACTCCCCATTGCGATGACTACGAGCGTGAAAAAGAATGCTCTGACCGAACACGTGATAACCGCCGGAGCGGTGAAATGCTTCATTACCGATACCCCTGCCCAAAGAATTTGAAAATTCGCGACCGCACGAACACTGTAGAAATCCAAAACGGCACAGTAGAGACTAAGGCCGGATATGTCAAGCTTGTTACTCATACACCTACTCTACCGGACAAAGCGGCACATTACGCTGGGTTCCCGCCTTCATCATTGATCCTGCGACTCTGCGACCGCATCATCCCGGCAGATGGACAAAACTCCTGCCAGCCCGAAAAAACTCCCTTCCGCGCGCATCCCCGCGCTGGCGGCCGCAGCCGTCGTCTTCGTGACGGCCGGGTATTTCCAGAACTCGCGGCCCGGGTGGAATGTGAACTCGCAATTCGCTCTGACTTGCGCCATCGCCGAGCAGGGCACGCTATCGATCGATTCGTATCACGACAGCGCAGAGATGGAGACCGGCGACAAGGCGTTTTTCGAAGGCCGTTTCTATTGCGACAAATCCCCGGTGACCTCGTTTCTCGGCGTGCCGGGGTTTTGGATCTATCGCACGCTGGCCGGTTCGCAGTTCACATACGCCCGCGCCCGGTATTTCACGACGTGGTTTTCGGTCGGCATCTGCGCCGCCGCGCTGGTCGCGATGCTCACGGTCCTGCTCGTTCGCTTCGGCGTGCCTCCCCGCCTCGCCGCTCTGGCCGCCGCGCTTTGGTTTCTTGCCACGCCGCTCGCCGGATATTCCATCCTCTTCTTTAATTACCTGCCCGCCTGCGCGTTTGCGTTGGGGGGCTTTGTTTTGATTCAAGGGGGCAGATCCGGCGGATCTGACCACGCCGCCATGGCTGAGCCGGATTCTGCCGATACATCGGCTCGACCTATCCCGGCGCATATCCCGCAACCCCTCGCACCGGCCCGCCTGCTCGCCGCCGGTTTTCTTCTCGGCCTGGCGGCTTGGACATTGCCGACCTTCGGGTTGCTCGCGGTGATTCTGACGCTCGCGCTCATCGCTCGGGATTACCGCCGCATCGCCGGGCTCTGGCCGTGGGCGCTGGGCGGCGTCCTCGGCGCTTCGGGTTACGCCATATACAGCATCACGATCTTCGGCGAGGTCACCAGCCCGTATCGATATGAGTTCGACGATCACTTCCGCGATGCGATGGACAAGGGCCTTATGGGCGCGGGCTGGCCGGATCTGCGCGTCCTCTGGCTTATAACTTTTCACCCCTTCCGGGGATTGTTCACGCTCTTCCCGGCGGCGCTGGTCGCCGTCGTCGGATGCATCGGGTTGGTTGTATCAGGCAAATTGCGAGAGCAGGCATGCGCGGAATCCACCGAGCTCGGGATGGCCGGCAGCTCCGAAAACGACCTTCACGCCGAATCATTTTTCGGGGCGGCTTCGACCCTCGCGTTTTTTATCGGGCTATTGGTTTACAACAGCGGGTACTTCATGTGGTGGGGCGGATGGGCCTACGCGCCGCGTCATCTCATCCCGGCGCTGCCGTTCATTGCGGTGGGCCTGACGCCGTTTCTCGCCGGGCGGTCGCCGTGGCCGGTGGCCTTGGTTCTCCTCGTGCTCGCGGCAGGCGCGGTCTTCAACGTCGGTGCGTTCGCGCTGGACCCGCAGATCCCGCCCGGCTTGACCGAAGCGCAATTGATGGCGCCCGCCTCGGTCGCCGCGTGGTCCACCCCGACGCTCGATCTGTGGCGATACCTCCTCGAAGGCAACGTCGACGCGAACTGGGGAACGGCTCTGGGATTGCGTGGCACGGTGAGCCTCGCGCCGTTGGCCGTACTATGGATTATTTGGTCTGGAACGATGCTCGGCCTTGAGGCGCGGAAGCAGCGCGAACAGGGCGCGGAGAGCTCAAAAAGTATCTAAAATCTCAATCTTCAATCGATGACTATAGGCGGACGTTTATTGACTTGGCCCCTATCTACTTCGTCACCTCGACGCCCGTCAGCTCAGTGACGAAATCCGCGCCGAAGGCCATCGACGGCGTCAGGGCTCCGGTCGGAACATCGCCTTTCATAATCCGCGAGACCGCTTCGACACCCGCCTCGGCCGTAAGCGAATACCCCTCGGGTGTCTTTATCCTTATCGTCATGCTGCCGCCCGCGCCGTCCGTCACCTCGCCCCAGAGCTGCATGCCGTCCCTAGCTCGCTCGGCCGCGTTTGGTCCCTTGACCTTTCTTTCAATCTGCTTTTTCAGAATCCACTGCACGGGCGCCATTCCGAGCAACCAACCCAAGCGCGCGCCGGTCTTCATCTGCTTGACCTGCGCTTTGCTCACGCCCAGATAGACTTCAATATTCGGAATTCCAGTGGAATAAAACGCCGTCGAAACGTCGCCCCATGCGATCGGCGTTGCGAGCTTCTTGCCGCTGGCGAAGGGGATCATCTCGGTTTTGAACGCCGCCGGACGGCTGACGATCCGGCCGTTCTCGCGAATCTTGCAACCATCGCCGAGCCCTTCGATCATCGTCTTACTCGTGCCCGGACTGAGCCGTCCGTGCTTTGAGGTGAACGCCATCCGCAGATGAGTGGCCGAGGGAAGCTCGCGTTTGAGCATCGCGGCAAGGCAATCCGAAGGCACGACATCGAACCCGACGCCGGGCATGGCCGTGATCCCGGCCGCCTTCCACTCGGCGTTGCGCCCATGCACGGCTTCGAAGACGGCGATCTCGCCGGTGATATCGGTGTAATGCGTCCCGGCCGCGGCACACCCGGCGAGCATCGGAGCGCTCGTCGCGGAGAACGGGCCGGCGCAATGCAATACGGCGTCGATGTCGGCCAATCCTTCGGCGACCTTGCTCGCATCGCCGAGGCCGAATATCCGCGCCTCGAAGCCGAGTTCGGCGGCCAGAGCCTCGACGGCCTCACGCCGTCGTCCGGCAAGCACCGGCGTCAGGCCGCGCCGTTTAGCCTCGCGTGCAGAAAGCTCACCCGTGTATCCGTTTGCGCCATAGATCATCCACCTGCCGGTTTGTGCCGCCATCGGTTACGTCCTCCATCCTCTCATCTTTTCATCTCGTCCTCAGAATCCGCTTCACATGATTCCACGCTTTGTATGCCCCGCTGCCAAGAACTTTCTTGCGTGGCGTGTGTCCAAGAATAATCGCCTTGCCTCGCCGGGCCGGGCTCCCGATAGTGTTCGGTCGGTCCCCGATCCGAATGTCCGGCGAGATTCAGGAGAGATAGTTATGTTCGATTCGATCCGATGCGCATCAGTTACTTTCAGCCGGCGACGCCGCATTGGGCCAGCTCGAAATCGGGCACGCGCGCTAGCCGCGATCCTGGTCGGATTTATCGCGCTCACGCCGGCCGGATCCGCCCGGGCGCAGGACGAAGAAACCTCGGGCCTCACGTATCACAAAGACATCCTGCCGATCTTCGCTCGGACTTGTCTGGGGTGTCATCACACCGGCGGAAGCGCGCCTCAATCGCTGGAGACCTACAAGCTTGCCCGGTCGTGGATCCGCACTTCGGGTCGCCAGATGCGCGAGGGCCTCATGCCCCCCTGGCACGCCGAGAGCGGCGCGGACCGCTGGCGCAACGCCATCCTCCCGACCGCCGAAGACGCCGAAACGGTGCGTCTCTGGATCGAGGACAAAGCCCCAGAAGGCGACCCGGCAGACACACCACCGCCACTGGATTTTTCCTCCCCGTGGGCGCTCGGCGAACCGGACCGCGTCCTTGAGATCGCCGAGCCGTTTACCGTCCCCAGCGTAGAAACCGATCATTACCGCGCCTTCATCCTGACGACGCTCGACACCGAGACCTGGCTATCGGCTATCGAACTGGTCGGTGATAAATTCGAAGTCTTGAAAGACATGACGCTTTCGGCTCTGCCGTTCGAGGACGCCGAGCGCCTCGCCGCGCAGGACGACGCGGCATTCGATCGAGTCGGACCCGGACCCGATTTGCAGGACATCGCGTTCTGGTCGGCCGGCATGAACTTGACCGCGCTGCTCCCCAAAGGCGTCGCGATCAAGATTCCCGAGAGTTTTAGCCTCGTGCTGCGAGTTCATTATCGAGGTTCGGGCGCCGTCTTGACGCCGCGGCCCCGTGTGGGCCTGCATTTTGCCGCCGAGCCCGGCGGGCACGAATTGAAAACCCTGTCCATCGATCAACGTGAAATCGAGATCGAGCCCGAAAGCTACGACTTCGAGCTGGGGGCCGAGCGCACGCTGGATTCACCCGTGACGATCCACTTCATCCAGCCGCGCATGCAATACTACGGCCGCGAGATGACCGTCACCGCGCACACTCCAGACGGCGCGGCGCGCGAATTGCTCAAGGTCACGAATTACCTGTACAAATATCAGACCCGCTACGTCCCAACCGAGCCCATCGCACTGCCGGCGGGGACGCGCATTGCCATCGAGGCGCTCTACGAGAACTCATACGACAACCCCAACAACCCGAACATGGACCCCGAGACGGCCACATACGGCGCCGCGCCGCTGGGCGAGATGCTCGCCGTGACGCTGGGTGTTGTGGAATAGGAGTCGGTCGTCGCGGCCCGGGTCTTTGACTTTCAACGATCCGCATCTCCCCGAACCAAAAAGAACGCGCCCGGCTCAAGAAAATCTCAAGCCGGACGCGTATGATGATTGCAGATCGGTGGGTGGGCTTCGGTCCGATGGGGGGGGAATCGTCGCGGAGCCCGAGGCCGATGTGCATTCAAGGGACAAAATCTAAAGTCATTCGACCCTCAACCCTACCCTGTCCACAAGATACGTATCGGCTAGGGTAAATTACCTAATTAGCATTCATTAGCAACTATTTCACATGAGCGTCCGTGCAGGCGACCGGGACATCTTCGCCGATCGCATAACCTTCATTTTACAAGAGATGCATTTGTCGGTCGGATTCGCCCGGAGTGCTCATGTCTTGACATAAAGCAGTGTCGGGTTCGATTCGTGCTCGATTTCCTCGACGTTCGCGACGCGAAGCGACCCGCGCTCGTAGAGGTATTCGACGTGCGCGCCAGCTTCAGTCATGGCGAGCAGGACGTGATAATCTGCCGCGCGCGGAAACATCTCAGTCGCGATCTGGCCGATTGATTTGGGGGCGTCGCAGATCTCAAGCGCGCGATCAAGCCTCCGATCGTGGAACGCAATGATGTCATCGATGCGTCCTCGCACATCCCGCATTTCATCCTCATGCCCGCCCAGACCGAGCTGGATACCTTCGAGCCGTCGGATCTTGCGCAGCGATTCGTAGTAGTGACCGAGGCCGTTATATCGGACGATCGACTCGGGCGATTGGTTCGGCGTGATTCGCGAGAGGACGTGATCGGCCGTAAACAAGATGTCGCCCAGCCGCAGGCAGACCTGCCCCGGGCAATGGCCCGGCGTATGGAAAACCTCAAACACGTCGCCGATCCGGTCACCCTCGTCGAAAGTAAAATCCACCGGCGTCGATTTGAAAACGTTCTTGGACCACTTGTTCATCTCGGTGAACTCATCGGCCCGCTCCTTCTCGAAACCCGCCCGGTCCAGGAAGTGATGCAGGTTCTTTGACGAGACGACCAGGCGTTCCCTGAAGGACGTCACGGTGCTCTGATCCAGCACGTGAATGCCGACCTTTGCCTTGGTTTGCTCGCGGATAAAATTCAGCCCGCCGAAGTGATCGATGTGCCCGTGTGTGACGATTACGCGCTTCACATCGCCGAGACTAACCTTCTCGCCGTGATCCGTGCGGAGGCCTTCGAAGCAATCCTTCAGGCTCTGGTTGGATTCGGCAGAGCCCGAGCCGGTGTCGATCAGCGTCAGCTCGTGGGCATAAACGAGATAGCAGTTCGTGAAATGCCGAGGCGGAAAGGCAAGCACGGGAAGCTTGTATATTTTGACCCCGCCGGCGGTCTCGTACCGGGCAATCTCGGGAGGTGCTTTATCAGATGGCATTTTCGCGGTCTCGCGGGCCGGGGTGGTCCGGGTCAGTGTGGCTTTGGTGGGTTGATGGAATAAGATCGCCCCCCGCTTTTCCCCAAACCCGGCATCGCAGTCAAGGGCTTTGGTATGCCACTTAGAATGACCTCTTCATGAGCGGGCGGCCCTAATTCGATTGCGGCCGGTTTCGCTGCCGGAGTATGATGCGCCCAGAGATGGAGAGCACCCTGGTTCAATCGCTGGCCGACGAGGCCGAGGCAAGACTTTCACCTCAAAGATTTATGCACGTCCTGGGCGTGACGCATGTGGCTGTCGATCTTGCCATGCGCCACGGGCTGAACGCATGCCGTGCGGCCCAGGCCGGTCTTTTGCACGATATCTCCAAGGAAATCGCGCCCGAGAAGCTTCAAAGCGAGCTGCGCGATTCCGGCGTCGAGATCGATCCCGAGGATCTCGATTGCCCCTCGATCTGGCACGGCATCCACGCCGCGCAGGTCGAGGTCCGCCGGCTCGGACTGGCGGGGACGCCGGACGCCGAAGAACTGGCCGAGGCGGTGGCCCTGCATTCCACAGCCGATGCAGGCATGGGACCGCTTGCCAAGGCGCTGTTCGTCGCGGATTTCACCGAACCGGGCCGGGGGATCAAAGGATCGGACGAGCTGAGACGCCGGGCAGGGGACGATCTGGATGCAGGGTATCGAAGGTGCCTGGAGATCAAATGCGAATACATCGCGGGGCGTGGAATGAAGTTAAGCCCGAGAGCGCAGCGGGCGCTCGCTGAGGCAATTAAATAGTTCGAATCGACCGCAAGAATTGATTATGGATCGCGAGAAGGTAAGGAAAGACAGATGAAGTTGGAGACAAGCAAGACAACGACGCCGGACGCTTCGGAGACTCGCGTCGAGATCATCGCCGGGATTCTGGACGGGCTCAAATCACTCGACATTGTGGCGCTTAACCTGGAGGGCATCTCGGACATCGCGGATTATTTCATCATCGCGACGGTGCAATCGACGGCGCAGATGCGGGCGGCCGCTGAGCAAATTACAACCGAGTTCAAAGCCTCGGGGGTTCTGCCGCACGTCCCCGCGATAACGGACAGCCCGAAATGGGCGATTCTCGATTACGGCAGCGTTGTGGTTCACTTGTTCGATCAGGCGACTCGAGACCATTACCGACTTGAGGATCTCTGGGGCGATGCCGAACACTATGAGTGGAGCCGAGAGCAAACGGCATAAGTCGGGCGCTGGCTAGACCCGAACCCTGATGACACCTCTCATTCTGAGTTTTCGCCATGAATTCAGGACTTCGCGGGACGAGCCGTTTGCGGGGGATTCGCCCCGAATCCGGGCCTGTCCGCTGCGTGCTGAAAGGGCGCGATCCGCAGGGCGAATCGGCCGCGACGCAAAATTTGTCTCCCATACGTTCGTCTCAGGGTCTATAATTAACGGGTAGAAGCCACGCCCGGCCCGGTGTGGAAGCGACGGCCCCAGAACTCGGATGATTTGAAGGAAGGCCGGCGTTGATCGCCCCGGCAGTTGCGCGGGGCCCGGGGTCGTCGTCGGTATCGCCAAACGCCACGGTTGCGATCAAATATGGGTCGATTTGCAGACGCAAGACTTCGCGAAACGGATTTGGAATCGGTACCTCTGGGCCCGGCAAGCCACATGCTTGCGCTTGAGACGGACCGCAATGGCCGGCTCGAATACAAAGTTGGCGCGCGCGAGTCTCAGATCATCCGGCTGGGCAAGCAGTTTGCGGCTCGGACATTCGGCGTCGTCGATACCGTCCGAACAACTCTGATATGCGAACCGCGCGACAATCGCCTGATCGCGATGGCGGGCAGCCTTGGCGGCGAGACTCGCCTGATCCTATTCGGCAAACTTTGGGGCCGGTGGATAGGCGATGATGGACGCCGAAATCCGTGCGAAGATCCGCTCGAATTGCTGAGCAAGGTTCGAGGTCCCTCGAAGGTGGATATCCAAACCGGCGAGATCTCGATCGAATTCTACATCAATATTTTCAATCGCGGCGCCTATTCGCCCGAAACTCAGAGCTTGTTCGAAGACGGACCTTATCGTTTTACGCTTCGCATGACGTTCGCCGCCCGGTCCGGAGAATTCGCCCGAGGTCAACTGATCGTCATGAACATGGAAACGGGCCTGATTAGCCGCGCGTTCGACCTGAATGACTTCCCACTGTCCTGGCCCGAAGAGATCGTCCAGGCCGACGGGCGCAGGCGACCCAACCCACATCATCCGCCGTCCGGAGTACCGAAGGCACCGCATCAGCGAGAGGATTCGTCCCAGCGAGCCCCGGCTCAAAACAAGACAGAAAAGATCCACCTCAGACCAAGCGCACAGAAACAGGCCGAAGAGCAGAACGGCGGAGAGCGTCCCCATCGCGCGAAACTGCGCCCGGTTCGCCCGGCTGAAGAAAAATTCGCCGATCAAAACGCCGCCCAGGGGTCAGCCATAGATCGGGCGAAGCTCACTAAGTCGGAGCCGACGGGGCCGGCCCGAAACGAACGAAGCGGCGAATCCTCTGCCGGCCCGGCACCGTCGGGCAGGACCGATCACCTCCGTTCCGAAGAACTGATCCGAGTCATTCGCGCCGAGCGCAACGACCATCGACGCTGGCATATCCTGGAGCCCAACCTGATGATGGGTCGTCCGGAGCGAACGTATGCGCTGATCGCAAACTTTGCCGAGCTGATCGGAGAGAGGTGTGCCCTCTGGCCGCCGATGCGGTTGAAGACGGCATTCAAGGACCAGCCGGGATCGGTCCTGATCGGCATCATGGAGCACTGGAACGTCAGCCAATCGCTCGCGCTGGCCGAGGATAATTCAGAGTCCGAAAAAATCATGCAGTGGCTGCGCGAGCGCGAGATGGACCGGCTGCTGAAATTGGATCTCGATTCAATCCCGATGAGCGTGGACGAGGCCCGGATGCTGCTGAACGTGGATCGCAAGGCCGACCAGGCCGGAATCAAGCGCTGCTGGCGCACGCTTCTCGGCTTCATGAACGCCGATCACGGGCGCCAGGATGAGAGGGCGATTCATCGCAAGAAAGATGAAGTCGCCAAGATTCTGCAGGAGTCGCGCAATATTCTAATTCGAAATTCCGTCAAGGATAAGCCGGCTCGGCCGCAGTGGTGACGTTTTTCGCTGGGAAGATCGGAAACGTCGTCCGCACGGGCGGCGGGACGGGCGTCTGATCGAACGTCTCGACCGACCCCCAATGTGACGGCGGCCAGAGGACCAGCGAGAGGATTCCGCTCAGGTTCTCAAGCGGCACGGGGCCGAAATCGACGCTGTCGTAACTGTGATTTCGATTGTCTCCCATGACGAACATGCGGCCGGGAGGAACCTTGACCCGCAGATCGTGGGTGAAAATCTGATTGCTCGCGACGAGCTGGCTGAACTGCTCCTGCTTGTTGATGTAAAGAATTCCGCCGCGTATCTCAACCACGTCGCCTTCAAGTCCGATGATCCGCTTGACGAGTTGTTCCTCGGGCTGATTCGGTTTTTCCGGATCCTGGAAGGCAACGACGTCGAACCGCTCCGGATACCCCTCGGCATCGATCAAGATCCGATCGCCAATACGTAACGTCGGCTCCATGGATTCTGAAACGACAACGAAGATGCGAAGGGCATTGGTCTGAAGAGCGAAGATGATCGCGATCAGCACGAGCAGCACTAGAAGCCCGACCATGAGTCGAATTCGATTTTTTTCGATGCCCGCTGCCAAGAGTGTGACCTCCGGAGATTCGGTCGAATTGATGACAAATCCAGCGCGGCCCCATTCATATCTCGCGCTACCGGCCGGATCGCTCAGACTGCCCTGTCCTAAACATCGGCAGCCGGCACCACCAGGTTGAGTCTCGGTCGCTCCCCAGCCGGGTGACTGCCCCCAAATCCGCCCTAAAACATGCCGGGGATACCGCTCAAGAGACGGCCTCCCAGCACCGATGAATCTCCCATAGAGGCGGTCGCGGACGCCCGGCCCCTGATGGGGCTGTGCCGTGCCGAATTCGACACGCCGATTCGAACGCGCCGCGCGCGATATCTTCGCTAGTTAACCGGAATCAACTATGTCACGAGTCATTGGCATCGACCTGGGAACGACAAATTCGGTCGTCGCCGTCCTTGAGAACGGGCGGCCTGAGGTTATCCCCAACGCCGAGGGCCACCGTACGACGCCATCGGTCGTCATGCTCGGCGATCCCGAGAATATCCTTGTCGGCGAACTGGCCAAGCGTCAACTCGTGCTCGAGCCCTCGCGGGTTGTCTATTCGGTCAAGCGCTTCATGGGCGCCCGGATGGATGAGGTCGCGGATCGCATGAACGGCATCACCTACAACGTCGGGCCCGACGCGGTCGGGATGGCGGCCGTCGTGATCGGCGAAGACACCTGGACCCCTGAAGAGATCTCAGCCGAGACACTCCGAAAGATGAAATCCACGGCCGAGGAATTCCTCGGCGAAGAGGTCGAGAACGCTGTCATCACCGTCCCGGCGCATTTCAACGACAGCCAGCGCCAGGCCACAAAGCAGGCGGCGGAGATGGCGGGCCTGACCGCGTTACGAATTATCAACGAGCCCACGGCGGCTGCGCTGGCCTACGGGCTGACTTTGCCCGAGACTCGCTCCGTCGTCGCCGTATTTGACTTCGGCGGGGGGACGTTCGACGTCTCGATCCTCGACATCGACGGCGATATCTTCGAAGTCAAATCCACCGGCGGCGATACCAATCTGGGCGGCGACAGTATCAATGAGCTTCTGGTCGAGCATATCGCGCTCAACATTCGCAGCGAGACGAACATCGACCCGCTCAAAGACGCCAAGGCCCATCAGCGAATCGTCGAAGCCGCCGAAGCCGCAAAGTGCGAATTGTCGTCTCTGCAAAAGACGGTTATCTCGCTGCCCTACATCGTCTCGGATGAAAACGGGCCCAAACACTACAGCGGCGAGATCACGCGTGAGGAATTCACCAAGCTTATCGAACCGGTTCTCGACAAGCTGCTCGAGCCGTGCCACACGGCAATCACCGACGCCGGAATCGAACTTGAAGACTTAACCGCGCTCGTGCTGGTCGGCGGATCGACCCGCATCCCCGCCGTCCGGGAACTGGCCAGGGAAGTTTTCAAGCTCGAACCGGACTGCTCGCTCAATCCCGATGAGGTGGTCGGCTGCGGCGCCGCGATCCAGGCCGGGATCATGACCGGTGAGATCGAGGAAGTTCTCCTGATCGACGTGACGCCCCTCTCGCTCGGCATCGAGCTCGCCGACGACGTTTTCTCGCCAATCATCCCGCGCAACAGTTCCGTGCCGACGACGGTGAAAAAGAAGTTTACGACGGTCAAGGATAACCAATCCACCGTCAAAGTCCACGTCCTGCAGGGCGAGCGCAAGATGGCCTCGGCTAACCGCTCGCTGGCGCATTTTCGGCTCAACGATATTCCGCCCGCTCCAAAAGAAATCCCGGAAGTCGAAGTCAGCTTCCACATCGACGCCAACGGCATCCTGACAGTCTCGGCCATGGACCTGACCTCGGGCTGCACCGACGAGGTGCGCGTCGAATCCATGTCGATGGCGCACGAATCCGAGGCCGACAAAATGGCGCAGGAAGCGGCCACGAAAACCGAGCTCGACCGCGTCTTCCTCCAAAAAAGCCTGGTCAAGGAACGCCGGCGCGATATGGAGGAGAGGCTCGATGCGCTCAAAGCTTCCTCGGAGATCAAGATCATGGACGCCGATCAGGCCGAGCAGCTCAAAGAGGCGTTCTTCAAACTCGATGTCGCCCTCGCCCAGGACGATTGGGCACTAATCGAGGACGCCGAACGCGCCGCCAGAGGGATTTTTGTCGAAATCACGTCGCTCGCCAGCATGCGATCGCTTGACAAAAACGCGCTGGATCTGGGCGATTCGAATTTCGAGATTTCGAGTGTCAAGAAGTCAGATTCGACGCAGTGATCCTGGCTGGCAATCTGGGAGGCGCTTTGGGAAATGGACCCCACGCCCGCCCAGGACGCTGGCCTTCGCCTTTGCGCCTGCGAGATTTTTGTATCAACCGACCCCGAATGATGTGGGATACTGCGCGCCATGAGTGAGGGATCGAAACCCACGGCGCCAGACGGCTTCCGAAACGAGTCTGACGAAGCCCAATCTCCTGGCGCACCCGACGAGGCTGGGAAGCAACACGGGGATCCTGTTCCCTGGATTCGCCGGCAGTTGCGCGTCATCCCGAATTCTTTTCAAGCGTTTGAAGATTTTGTCTGGGACGGCCGCCACGAGGACGCCCGAGGCCCCGAGGCATTCGGCTGGCGCTGGGTTCAGATCATCTGGCTGGCCGCGACCGGCGTCGCCAAACACAATTCCATCGTGCGTGCTTCGGCCCTGACCTTTACAACGATTCTGTCCTCGGTCCCGTTGTTGGCGGTCGCGTTCTCGATCCTCACTGCCCTGGGCGTAGAGGAAAAGGTCGCCGATCAGCTCATCATGACAGTCACCGAACGCCTCTCCGCCGGAAGCGAGGAACAGATTGAGACTGCGCTGGGGAAGATCGAGGAGTTTATCAAAGGGGCCGAACAAGAAATCTCCGGGACGAACAAGGCCGGTCTGGCCGGCATAGGTGTGCTGATGCTCCTGGGAGTTTCCATCTCGATGCTGACCACGGTCGAGGGCGCGTTCAACATAATCTGGGATGTCAAACGCGGTCGAGCATTCATGCGCAGGATAACCAATTACGTTACGTTGATGGTGCTGGCTCCGTTTTTTCTGTTCTTCGCCATGGGCCTGACGGCGGTGCTCCACTCCGGAGGGGGCGTGGATTGGATGGGTCCGCTCCAGCCTTTCTTCCAGAGCGCCGTGCTGCGCCCTTTGCTGAGCCTGTTGCCCTACCTCTCGATCTGGGCCATGTTCGTGTTCTGCTATTACTTCATGCCGAATCATACGGTGCGCTGGGCCTCGGCGATCGCGGGCGGAGTCCTCGGCGGGACGCTCTGGCAAATCGCGCAAATCATGTTCATCAAGTTCTCTGGCAGTGGCAGGATCGCTCAATACGACGTCATCTATGGCGGCTTTGCCTGGGCCATCGTGCTGCTGACGTGGGTGTATTTCTCGTGGATTATCCTGCTGGCCGGTGCCGAGATCAGCCATGCGCACCAAAACCTGCGCATCTTCCGGCGCATCAAACGCACCTGGAGCGGCACACCCATGGAGCAGGAAACGCTCGCTCTGCGCCTCTCGGTGATCCTGACCCGCCCAATGCTTGAACGCCCGGGTCAGCCCTTCCGGCCGACTCGCGTCGAAGACATCGCAGATGAACTACGCCTGCCGCCTCGACCGATCGAAGCGGCCTTCGATCTGTTCACGCGGGCTGGCCTGACCAGCCGGACCGAAGAGGAAGCCGGATTCGTCTTCTGCCGCTCGCCGCACGATCTCACGGTGCTCGACATCCTGCGGCTCGTGCGTGAGGGCCGGCTGGACTGCCCCGATGGCGAGGGCTCGGAGGCCGAAAGCCTGGATTCAGATATGCCGAGTTCGGAGGGTCTTGATCCCGGCTGCGCCGATTATGGAATCCTCGCCGAAGTCGGCCGGGGCGTCGCCCAGACCCTGCACGGACGCAAGCTCGCCGACCTGGCCGATGTCCCCATTGAACAGATCCGGACGTTCGGCCTGGCGGAGCCGGATTCGTGAGGTTCTCCAATCCTGAGATATTTCAAATTCTCCAGCTTTGAGACTCGGCGAAGTCCGGTTTGCCACGTATTTGGCACCTCTCGCCGCTTCCCGACCCACCCGCGTTTGACATCGTCTGTAAATTGTGGTTAGCTACCGCGCGTTGTGCTTACGCCCCACCATGGGTACAGGACACTGTTGCGGCGGAACCCATCCCTACCTGCCGGGGTCCGCGCTTTGAATCAGACCTAAGACTAAGATTTCGGGCCCCGGGCCATGATTCGATCGGGAGATCATGCCCGGCACGCCCCTCAATTAAGGGAGAAGTCGCAAGAAAATGAGTCCTCGAAAGTATGTTTATAGCTTCGGCGGCGGCAAGGCCGACGGTCGGGGCGAGATGAAGAATCTGCTCGGTGGCAAGGGCGCCAATCTGGGCGAGATGAGCAGCCTCGGCGTCCCGGTGCCTTCGGGCTTCACGGTCACGACTGATGTCTGCACGCATTATTACGCCAACCGGCGCAAGTATCCGGCCGAGCTGGCCGGCCAGGTCGAACGCGCGATCAAGAAAGTCGAGCGTGAGATGGGCACCCTGTTCGGTGATCTCAAACGCCCGCTGCTCGTCTCGGTTCGTTCCGGCGCGCGCCAGTCCATGCCCGGCATGATGGAGACCGTGCTCAACATAGGCCTGACCGAAGCGACGCTGCCGGGCCTGATCGCGATGACCGGCAACGAGCGGTTCGCCTACGATTCGTATCGGCGGCTGATCACCATGTATTCGGATGTCGTGATGGAGAAATCCGCCGGTATCGAGCCGCGCGAAGGCAATGGCATCCGGCCCCAGCTCGAAGGACTGCTCGAAGCCATGAAGCGCCGGCGCGGGGTCAAAGAAGACAACGACCTGACGACCGATGACCTGAAAGACCTGTGCGCTCAATACAAGGCCAAGGTCAAGAAGGTGCTCGGAAGCGCTTTCCCCGACGACCCGATCAAGCAGCTCTGGGGCGGCCTCGGCGCGGTCTTTGCCTCATGGATGGGCAAGCGCGCCATCGCCTATCGCAGGATCGAAGGCATCCCGGCCGAGTGGGGCACCGCGGTCAACGTTCAGGCCATGGTCTTCGGCAATATGGGCGACTCCTCGGCGACCGGCGTGGCTTTCAGCCGTAACCCGGCGACCGGCGAAAACGTTTTCTATGGCGAATATCTCGTGAACGCTCAGGGCGAGGATGTCGTCGCGGGCATCCGCACGCCGCTGCCGCTCAATATCGCCGGCAA
The DNA here is from genome assembly GCA_021772735.1 of Candidatus Sumerlaeota bacterium. Taxonomy (GTDB): domain Bacteria; phylum Sumerlaeota; class Sumerlaeia; order MVZB01; family JAJFLK01; genus JAJFLK01. The sequence continues at coordinate 22,659 of JAJFLK010000055.1, forward strand.
GACCGATTTGACCCAGACCTCGACATCACTCGAAGAGAGCGAGCCGAAACTCTACAAACAGCTCGATTCGATCCAGAAACGCCTCGAGAAGCATTATCGGGATATGCAGGACATTGAGTTCACGATCCAGGAGGGTCGCCTCTGGATGCTTCAGTGCCGAATCGGCAAGCGGACCGGCCGCGCGGCGATCCGCATGGCTGTCGAGATGGCCGCGAAGCGAATGATCTCCAAAGAAGAAGCCGTCGCGCGGGTCAAGCCCGAGCAACTCGACGAACTGCTTCACCCGATGATCGACCCGAAGGCTGAAAAAGCCGCGTCCATTCTCGGCAAAGGCCTCCCGGCCGGACCGGGCGGCGCGACGGGCCAGATCGTTTTCACGCCCGATCTCGCCGAGGAATGGGTGATCAAGGAAGGCCGTCAGGTCATCCTCGTCCGCCACGAGACCAGCCCCGAGGATGTCCACGGGATGCATGTCGCCGAGGCCATCCTGACCTCCAAGGGCGGGATGACCAGCCACGCGGCGCTCGTCGCGCGCGGGTGGGGCAAGTGCTGCATCGTGGGGTGCAGCGATGCACATATCGATTACAAGGCACGGACGCTCACGCTTGGCGGCGTGACGCTGCACGAAGGCGATTCGATCACTATGAACGGCACGGCCGGAACCATCTACGCGGGCACACTGCCGCTCGTGGATGTAAATCTGGATGATGACAAACCCTTCCAGCAACTGATGAAATGGGCGGACGCCATCCGCACGATGAAGGTCCGGACCAACTGCGAGACGACCGAAGACGCAATGCAGGCGATTGCGTTCGGCGCCGAAGGCGTTGGGCTTTGCCGCACCGAGCATATGTTCTTCGCCGAAGATCGCATCCGTTCGATCCGCAAGATGATCGTCGCCAAAGACGAAAAGGCGCGACGCCGGGCCGTTATGGAACTCCTGCCGCATCAGCGCAAGGATTTCATGGGTATCCTCAAAGCCATGGCCGGCAAGCCGGTGACGATCCGTCTGCTCGATCCCCCGCTCCATGAGTTCGTCCCGCACGAAAAGATGCTGGTCGAAGATCTGGCGCATGACCTCGGGATCACGGCCAAGGAACTGGGCACGCGCATCAGCGCGTTGCACGAACTGAATCCGATGCTCGGCCATCGCGGCTGCC
>JAJFLK010000541.1 GCA_021772735.1 Candidatus Sumerlaeota bacterium
CCCGCGGCAAGCCTGCCGATGCTCGCCAGCCGTTCGGAGCGATCCAGCTCGCTCTGGACCTGCGAGTGGTATTCGTGTAGTTCGGCAGCCATCGAGTTGAATGCCTCGGCGAGCTGGCCGAGTTCATTGCGCCGGCGCACGGAGATGCGCTCGTCAAACTTGCGCTGCGCGATGCGCTGGACTCCCCGGTTGAGCCGCTCGATCGGACGCACGAAATACACGGCGAATACGGCGAAAAAAATGGTGACGAGAATAACGAGGCCGATGGTCCAGGCGATCAACGCGTCCTCGAAGCGCTTTTGCGCGAGCTTGATCGTCTCGATCGCTTCCTCGGTCTCTCCTTGGGCTCCCGAAGTGAAGATCCCTATCTCAGACTCAAGCTCTTGGAACATTGGATAAAGATCGGTGTAATAGAACCGCGCGAGGCTGGGGCTGGCCTCGACGATATCGAGCCGCGTCTGAATCTTTGAATAGCCCGCGACGATGCGATCCAGCGCGCTCCCCTCTTCAGCTTGATGTCCGGGCCTGGATTCATGCTGGTGAAGCTGGTAATCGCGCAGTCGCTCAAGATCGGCGAGGAACCTATTCTCTGCGGCCGTGAACTCATCCGGCGATGGAAGCTCGTTCTCCATCGCGGCTCGGAAAACCAACGTCTCCAATTCGCGCGATGACCGCGAAAGATCGAGCGCGTAATCAACTTCGCGCCATTCCTCTTTGAGCGCCGAGCGGCCGACTTCGACCTGATTAAGCAAAGCCAGCACCACGGCCGCGAACACCGTAAAAAGCAACAACAACAACCCAAGGGCCAGCAACACCTGAGTCTTGATGGATGAAAGATCGAAGAATCGAGCCGCGCGCGACATGTGCTTCCTCCAGCTAAAGCCGAGGCATTTCCGTGTAAATATTACACAGATTCGCTTGCTCATCAATTGGCAATTTTGCGCACCAACATGCAGCGAAAGACGGAGTCCGGACGTCCGGATCCACGCTAAAAGCCCTATGCCACCGAATCCAATGTCTCTGTGATACAGGCCATTGCCGATTAGGTTGTTGGCTTCAAGAAGGAGAATTTGGCGCGCCCGGCAGGACTCGAACCTCGAACAGACAGCTTAGTAGGGCGGATGTACCTACCAGCAAGCCTTGCGATATCAGCTCGTTACGGTCGTACTTGAAGGGCGTCACGAAATCGCCACAGATTCTGATCAGTGAAAAAGGCAATGTCTCCCCGAGGCGGGTCACAGAACCGTCTAGTGTCCTGGACTGTTTTCGACGCAGTCTGGGAATGTCCAGGCACGCAAGACCATCCACCCAATCAAGAGCGAAGACCAAAAACGAGAACGCAAGATCTTCCGAGAAGATTGAATTGGCGATTGAATTCCGTGCGGGACGGCTTGTGATCATGCAAGAAAAAGGTTGACTCGAAGGGGGCCAGTGAGTCTAATGCCTATTCTTCTAAAACGATACAAATAAACATGCCCAACAACACCCCCTCAAATCTACACCGTCTCCATCCCCGCGAAGCGGTTTTGAACATCGTCCAGGCAAAGGCCCATGCCATGTTAGTTGGGGCTTTGATAGTTCAATCATTCTGCATTGCCTCAACAGCATCAAGTCTTGAAATACCTAAACTTAAGACTGCAAGCGAAACCCGATCGAGGGGCCTGGCACTCAAGCTGGATTCCACGCTGGCTCGCCAGAAGCTACCGAGAGCTCCGGCCATCTGCCACGTCGGGTACACTGAGAACTGGATCACGTTCGAGTTCGAGCTGGACGGACCGAGTTCACAGCGAATCCCAGATGAGTACGATGACCCAGGGATCTGGGACGGGCCAACCGCTGAGGTGTTTATCGGCTCTGGAACGGAAGCGAAGACGAGCTATTACCACTTTGCTGCGAGTCCGGAAGGCGGTCGGTTTGACGAATGGGTCGCCGGCGGCGGATGGAAACGTGACCCAATCTGGGACGGCGATTTCCGCGTCGTCAAACTGGAAGCCCCGGCCGGCAAGTGGCGGGTCCGTATGGAAATACCGCTGGCCTTGCTGCGCCGCGAGACGCCCATCTCGCCGCCTCGGCCCAGGCTGCCAAGCTCGATCTGGCTCCAGCTCGGGGCGGTCACCATGTCCACACGCCCTCAACCCGTGACATGGGCTCCGAGTCAGGCCGGGTTTCACAATCCCGATGATTTCGGCAGATTCGCCTGGCAGGACGAAGCGCCTGCTTTTTCGACGGCGCTCAAGGCCTCGGTTCAGCTTGCCGACGAAGGCGTGGATCTGAATGTCGCTTTCTCGGGCCAGCCGGCACATCCGGCTTCGGAAACATCTCAAAGGCTCTTGATGCAATTGCGGAGGGCTGAATCGGGTCCGGCGCGCGTAGATCTCTACAAGCGCGTCGTCTTCCCGGACGATGCCGGGTTCGAGCATCGATTCGATTTCAGGCAGGTCGTCAGCGCGAAATACGGCGTCCTGCGTTTGTACGCACGTCGCAACCTTGTCGATCAGGTTGTTCTGGCGTGGCCCTTGGCCGAGGACGCTCCGGTGCGGACGGTCCGCGAGCGATTCAAAGACAGCATGGAGCTTGAGATCCAATCGCTACCCAATCGCAGGGTGATGTGGGTGGGCGTCCGAAGCGCGGAATCCCCCCAGGCGGGATGGGTGTGGAGGCAAGAGCCGGCGGCGGGCATCACAAGGCAAGCAATCGACACCCGAGGCTGGCGACCGGGCGTCTATAGTCTGGAATGGGAGCTCGCGGCGACAGATGGATCGGTTGATTCTACCGCCGAACATTCGGCGAGTTCGCACCTCTCGCTCGTTCGTCTGCCGGACCAGTATCAACTACCGTCAAAAGGATTCATGTTCTGGGCATATCATCCCGAGCCCGAGTTGCTGAATGAATACGCCGCCTTTGCGACGGTTCTGGAGGCGGGGATGGGTTTGTGCGGCCTGATCTACGGCGGCGCGATCAGCGTCGAGAGCGGCTCAATGAGTCGGATCGATCTTGGGTCGCTGCGCGCCTGGAAGGCCCGATTGCCCGACGCGCAGATGCATCTGATGATCGACTCCGCCGGCAATTTCGACAAGATCAGCGATGATCAGGTTGATCGAATTGCCGATCAAATCATCGAGGCGCTCGGCGGAGAACCCGATGTGGACGGCGTTCATTTCGATCTGGAGCCATATACGCCGGGCCAAGTCCGGCTGGCGCGAGCGCTTAACCGCCGAGGCTGGAGCAAATCAGTGAGTCTGGCCGCGGGCCTGGCGAGCAGCTTGCCGCCGGAGCAGTGGAGCGCCATCGATTTCGTCGTCGTGATGAATTACGACCTTGGATCGACCCCGGAGACTTTTCAATCGCGGGCATCGGACAACGCGTGGGCCTTCGCAGAAGCGGCCGCGCGGATGAAGACGCCCTATGCGCTCGGTATCCCTGTCATCGCGACCCATCACGAATACGGCATGGCGGTTGAAAAAAGCACGGGGCGCGTGCTCGAAGGCGGCCCGAGCCATGGGATGGAAGCCTACATAACCGCAGCTTTGGAAATATGCGCTTCAATGCAGCGCGATTCAGAATCCGGGGACTGGTTTCTCGGGCCCGCCCTATGGGGGGCGCTTGGCTCAGGGCAGGGCATCGGCATGCATGAATACCAATATCATCCGACGATCATGGACGCCTCGACATGGACCGATCTTCTTGATTTTCAAGACATCCTTGCCGGGGGGAATTGAGAAAGGCCATGGCCGTCGCCACTCCACGAATCCCCCGCTCCGCCACCCCGGCCAATCCTTCGGCAAAGGATCATACAAGCCGCCGGGTCAGCATGCGCCTGGCTCTGGGCCTCCTCTATTTGCACGAGACCCTGACCGGGCCGGAGCTGGCCGAATGGCTCGAAGTGCCACGCTCGACCGCCATCGGCATTTTGAATTCCCTTGCCGCAAAGGGATACGTGATGTCCGAGCCGCGTCTGGAACGCTCCGGCCCCGGACGCCCGCCTCTGAATTGGCGGCTCGATCCGGCGCGCGGGCTTTACATCGGCGTGGGTCTGGAACCACGCCGGATCAACGGAGTTGTTGTTGACGCTGCCGGCCATACCGTTCTGAAGTGCGACCTGGGGGAACCTCAATCGGCACCGGCCGAAGGGGCGATTTTCGCCGAGACTTTGGCTCGGAGGATCCGAGAAGAGCTGATGGCTCCTCTATTACGCGACGCACAAGGAGCGCCCATGCCGAGCACTCCGAACATTCTGGGCGTTGGCATCGGCGTCTCAGGCATCGTGGATTCCGCGCAGCGAGGGATTATTCATTCTCATTTCTTGGATCAGCGTCACGTGCCGCTGGCCACGCTCGTAGAGACTCACCTCGGCGGCGTTTCGGTTCGGCTGCATCATGACGCCCATGTGGCCGCCCTGGCCGAGTGGCTTGCGCCGGCGGCTCCACCGGCATCGCCCGGAGTGATTCGTCGGCTTCGGCCTTCGCTCAAAGTCATGCGCAGCTTGCTGTTCTATGTAATGAACCTGGATTACGGGATCGGTGCGGGGTTGATCCTGGCAGGGAATCTGTGGAGCGGCGCTCGCAATGCCGCCGGTGAGATCTCGGGTCTAAGTTCGCTTCGCGATCAGTACCTGCAGCGTCTGGCTCCGCAATCCGGCAAGGAGCTTTCCGAACTGACCTGGGCTCAGGTGATTCGCGCCGCCGGGCGTGGCGATGCCGCTGCTGCGGGGCTGCATCACGAACTGCTTGAGGGGTTCGCTCAAAAAATCATGGATGCCGCCTGCCTGATCGATCCGACGGCGATCGTGATCGGTGGCGAAGTTCCCGAGAAAGCTCCCGAGGTTGTTGACGAATTGAAGCGGGCGCTGGAGCACAAATACGGGGGGCTTCGGATTTCCGCGCCCGAGGTTCGCTCTTCGCTCCATCAGGGTTTTGCCGTTGCGCACGGGGCGGCCATGGGATTCACGAGTTCATATCTGGCGCAGGCTTACGCGTTTGATCGCCTGCACGCAGATCCTTGAGATTGGAATCACAGGAGGATTCAACGATGAAGTCAGACCGCGAAAGACTACCCCACGTTCTCTATGTTCTGGGGATCGTATTATGCATGACGGCCCCGGCCTCGACAGTTCGGGCCGGGCGCGTCTATGACGTTGGCCAGGGCGACGCCCCCCCACCGTTGATAAAGTTCGAGCCTTTCTCGGATCATGACGAGGACGCAAATTCGGGCAGCTACGTTCGTCTTCGCCGGGCAGTTCCGGATTCGTCTGGGGCCGATGCTGAGCAAGTGCTTCGGGTTGAATTCGCCGTCATCGAGAACACGACGCTGGGCTACCAATACGCCGGCGTGGCATTCCCTCTCGCCCCCCCCCAGCCGATTCGCGTGGGGGAGCGCGTCCGCGTTCGAGTTCACGCCAGTGTCGCATTGAAAGTCAGAATCAGCGCCCGCGACACGAACAGGAAACTGGGCCTTGGCCCCGTGCTCGACGTTCCCGCCGGGACCTGGACCTGGCTCGAGGTGTCGTGCTCGCGTTACGCATCGGTCGATACGCGACACATCAGCAGCTTTGGCTTGTCCATTGTAGAGCCCGCCGAGGGCATTCTCGAAATAACTCAGATCGAGCTGCCTCTGGAGCCCGATGAAACTCCGCCCGGGCCGATGGTATCTGAATTTGAGGGCGATGCTTCAACGGCTCAGGGATTGGGGATTCCATTTGGGGAGGCCGCGTCAGTTTCGGGGCTTGGCAGGCCTGTCGGCATCTCGGACCGCGACGAATCGGTTTCGTCAACAAGTCGGATCGATATCGCGTATGGAAACGTCGAGTTCGAAGCCGGGCACACCGAAGACGTGATGCGAATCGACTATGCGGTTTCGCTCAATTCATCACTTGGATATCAATACGCGGGCGTTGCCTTTCCGTTCGAGCCCGCCATGCGCCTGTTCGCGGGGGGCGCATTCGATTTTCTCATCCGATCACATGACTTGGGTGAGACGTTGGAGCTTGAACTGGTCTTGCGTGATCTGGAAAAGAAGCGGGCCACGGTCCGGGTCGAATTGCCCGCCGGCGGACAGTGGGCTCATATCTCCATTCCAGCGAGCCGGTTCCGGGGGATCGACCCCGAAGGCATCGGCAGCGCCGCGATCGTCATCTCGACTGCTTCGGAAGGTCGGCTTGAGATTGCCGCCTTGACCCTGCCGGTCCGCGAGATCGCGGCGCACTCGCAATTGAACCGAGAATCCGGAGAGCAACTGCGTTGGTTCACCAGCCGGCGGCTGGCCGATGCCCTGGCGCTCCAGACGAGCAGGCCACAGGCCGTGCTTTGCGTCGACGCATACACGGATCAGACCTCCTCTTTGATCCGACGCCTGCAGAGCGAAAGCTCCTGGCGCCAATTGTTGAGCCAATGCGTTTGCCTCCGCCTGAAATTGGATCTTGCCCGGATCGGCGAGACGGAGGAACGGGAAACCGACGCCTCGGGGCCGACAATCGCCTTCTATCGCACGCCCGGCGATGAGGTCGTTCGCACAAACGTATTCACTCCTGAGATCGCGAGAAAGATCGCCATGCAGATGGATCTGGAACGGGGGAGGATGGACGATTGATCAAGCAGACTCCTCTTGCCGATCCAAAACCCGCGAAGAGGCAAACAATGAAAAGCCGACCCTGTTCATCTGCTGTGGAAAAGCACTTTATTCAGTGCTCGGGCAAGCCCCTCAGGTATGACCCCGCCGAGAGGACGTCCATCATAGAAGTGGCGGACTTCCCAAGCCTCGGCCGGCTGACGGCGCTGCGTTTCCTAGAGTGGGTTCTGGAGAATCCCGAGGGAGTCGTCAGTCTTCCGACCGGTAAAACACCTGAGTATTTCATCAAATGGGCCCATCACTATCTGGACCATTGGGATGAGGCGTCCGTCCAGAAGTCCCTGGAAAGCGTGGGGCTGGTCGGGCGGTCACGGCCAGAGATGGGCGGGCTGAGGTTCGTTCAGATCGATGAGTTCTATCCTATCGAAACTTCGCAGAGGAACAGTTTCTACTATTATGTGAACAAGTACTATCTTCGAGGGCTGGGGATGGATCCTGAGCGTGCGCTCCTCATCAATCCAGCGATTATCGGACTTGCAGAAGGCGAACGTTTGGAATCCGTCTTTCCAGACGGTCAAGTAGATTTGAGTCTCCGCTCGCGCCGCCCTGCTAACACGCTTGAAGAGAACCAGGTTCGGGTCATTATGGCGGTGGATCAATTTTGTAGTGAATACGAGCGGACGATTCGCGATTGGGGGGGGATAGGATTCTTCCTAGGCGGCATCGGCCCCGACGGTCACATCGGATTCAATGCTCGCGGTTCGCACCTGAACAGTCCAACCCGGTTAACTCTGACCAATTACGAGACCGAGGCGACGGCCGCCGGCGACCTAGGTGGCATCGAGGTTTCGAGAAACAAGCCGGTCATTACCATAGGCCTCGGGACCATCACGCACAACAAAGACGCGGTCGTTATCATCTTTGCCGCGGGCGAGTCAAAATGCCGAGTGGTGGCCGATGCCATCGAGCAACCCCGGCACGTAAAGTACCCGGCGACGGTGATTCAGGATTGTCCTCATGCGCGATTCTATCTGACTTCGGGTGCGACGCTTGAACTCAAGGAGCGTAGGCTGCACGCTATCCTCAAAGAGGAACCTCTCCTCGAAGAGGATTTCGAAAAAGCCATCATCAATCGCGCGCTCGATCTCAATCGACGGCTGGATCAACTCGGCGATGGGGAAGTCGCCGGGGATCCTTTGCTCGAAGCGCTGCTGAAGAAGACCGGGCGCTCCATGGCAGATGTCTCCAGGTGGGTGCGCGGGCGCATCCTGGCCAGAATCGAATCGGGCCTGGAGGTCCGCTCGAATGAAACCATCCTTCATACCGGACCTCACCATGACGACATCATGCTCGGTTACATGCCCTATATCATGCACCTAGTCCGCCAGCCATCGAATCGCAACGAGTTCTGCGTCCTGACGAGCGGCTTCAACGCTGTCACCAATCGTTTTCTCGCCGCGATCCTGGAGGATTTGTTGGGGTTCATCCGCACCGGCATTTTTGAAAGCGATGGTGAAAGCGGCCGCCTGGCGCCAGACAATGCGGCCGCCCGAGCAGCCGATGTGTATCGATATCTGGATGCCATCGCCGCGCGCGATGATGAGAAGCGCCGCCGGGTTCAGGCCCGCCGGATGTTGAGCAATCTTATCGCCGTATACGAGGATGAATCCCTTGAAGGGATCGCGGAGCGGATCGAAGAAAGTCTTCACTACCTGCGGACGCTGTATCCGGGCAAGAAGGACGTTCCCACCATTCAGCGGCTCAAGGGCATGCAGCGTGAGTTTGAAGAGGAGCTGATCTGGGGATACATCGGGACCGATCCGGCTCATGTAAGGCATTCACGGCTTGGATTTTACAAGGGCGACATTTTCACCGAAACGCCGACCATCGAGCGCGATGTCGAGCCGGTTCTCGATCTCCTTAACGAATTCAATCCCACGATTGTCTCCCTCGCCTTCGATCCGGAGGGAGCGGGGCCCGACACGCATTACAAGGTTCTTCAGGTTCTGAGCGAGGCCCTGCGAAAGTTTCATGAAGAGACGGGCCGGGAGGTCCAAATCTGGGGCTATCGTAATGTGTGGCACCGCTTCGCCCCCTCCGAAGCGAACATCTATGTTCCGACGTCGCTCAACACCATGGCCATCATGGAAAATTCCTTCATGCAGTGTTTCGGCTCTCAGCGCGATGCGTCTTTTCCCAGTTATGCCTATGACGGGCCGTTCTGTCATCTGGCACAAAAAATCTGGGTCGAGCAGTTTCGGATGATACAGGTCTGCCTTGGGGAGCGATTCTTCACCGAGAATGATCACCCGCGCCTTCGAGCCACACGCGGGTTCGTGTTTCTCAAGTCAATGAGTCTTGATGAGTTCTCAAGAAGGGCGCGGTCGCTCGCCCGAGCGACCGAAGCCACGGAAACCACCGAAGCCACGGAATCGTAACCACCCTATGACTCTGCAAGCTCCCGCAAAACGCTCCTCGTTCGAAGATACGATTGCCCTCTTTCGCGACGCGCACCGCCGTGTGGCAGATCATCCCGAGGCTCATCGCGATCACGCCCTGCCCGGCAATGTCTACGTTCTCCCGGATGCGATGCTGCTATGCCTGCCGCGAAGACGCGGAGACAGCAGGTATCACTATGGGCACAATGGGTACAGCTTCTGGGCTCACGCCACGGGGGCCATGAATCTTCACAAGGGAATATACAGCTACTTTCTGACTCCTATTGAAGGGCAGGAACCCTCCATTGCCTTTTTCGTAGCGCTGCCGTTGGGCGACGGGCGCTTCGAGCCAGTCTCGCTCCTACAGGCGCCTTGCATCCCGAGCGCGGACACACTTGAGGCCGAGCGGTTCACGATCTTCACGCCCAACTCCGTTTACTATTTTACGCATGTACGTCAATTCCAGTTCATTGTGCGGGCTTTTGTCACCCAAGGCGCGGAATTGTGTATATCGGTCCACGCCACGAACGCCGGGGATTCGATCGAGGCGCCGCTCGTAGCCTCGTATTTCAATCCCTTCATGCGACGTCAGGTTTATGCCAGTCAAGAAGATCGATGGTTCAAGGAAATTCGTATTGAAGAGTCCGATGACAATTCCGTAAGCCTGCCCGAATTTGCCGTGCGCGTTTTTGAAGAGCTCGGCCGGGATCAAGCGATCACCCACGATGCCCGATTGCGGCGCAGGTTGACGCCTGAAACCGGTTGTCAGGTGCGAGAAATCATCCATACCACTTCTCGAGACCAATTTGTCGGAGGCCCCTGCGGGAGTGTGCATGCGCCGCTCTGTCTGCTTCGCGGTGAATTGGGCGAGCCGAAAATCGTTACAACCTTTGCCGATACGGCCGTCGCGGCCGATCTAATCGCTCTGGAAATGGGACCCGAATCTTCATTCCGGCTCGATATCATGTTCACACCCGAGGGCGCAGAGGCGGCCCCATCGCAGCTAGATCCAGAAGAGCTTGACGTCAGGCTCGATCGTAAGGAAGCGCGTGGCAGGAGCAACGCCCTTGGACTATCGCTGACGGTGGACGAACCCTGCGCATACGATCTGAGCGCATCTGTTGTGAACGCCTTCTTCCACCATCTGAAACGGCAGGTTGAGTTCTGTGCGCTGATCGAGGGTGGAGTTCAGGTCCACGAGAACTCCCTGATCGGGATCCGCGACCTCTTCCAGGCGCTTGAGGCTCTGCTCTACTGGCGACCCAAGGCGGTCCGGGCCAAGATTCTCGAAGCTTTGGAATACATGACGCCCGAGGGAAGATGCTTCCGGCAGTACTCGCTGCCCGACGATTCTGGAGAGCCCGGCCGGATGGACCTTCGCCCTTTCGTCGATCAAGGCTGCTGGGTGATCTCGTGCCTGATGACATATCTGCGCGTCACGGGAGATCTTTCTATTTTGACACAAACGGTTGGCTATCACGAAATCCTCGATGAAGATCTCCATCGTGTCCGTCGCGCCGATGTGCGCGATTCAGTCCTGGAGCATTTGCTCGGAATTCTGAACTACCTTCTCGCTCAACGTGATCTTGAACAGACCGGATGTATCCGGGCGCTCTACGGAGACTGGAACGATGCGCTGGACGGCCTTGGAGAGTCGGGCGATCCGGATGTTATCTATGGCACCGGTGTCAGTGTCATGGCCACGCTCCAGGTTTATCGAAATGCAGACGAAGTGGCCGACCTACTGGAGCATATAGACGCAGAGACTCACCGGTGTAACATCGACGACTTCCGTCAGGCCAAGACCGATTTGGAAACTTCCCTACTTAAATTCGCGGTCCAGCGCGATGGCACGGATCAAGCGCGCATTATTCACGGCTGGGGGGACAGGCGAAGCTATCTAGTTTGCAGTTCGCGCGATCCGGACGGGCAGGCACGCGACAGCCTGACCTCGTATGCATTCTGGACTTTGAGCGGAATGACCCGAAAGTACTCGGACTGGCGCGGTCCCATCCTTGAGGCTTTTGATCGCCTTGATTCGCCTTATGGGATGAAGACTTTCGAGCCAGCTTTTCGCACCGATTGCGCAGGGGTCGGGCGAATCCGAAAGCTGCCGCCGGGTACGGCTGAGAACGGCGCGACCTACGTGCACGCGACTGCCTTCGCGATCATGGCGCTGTTTGAGATGGGCGAGCCTGACAAGGCCTGGGATCAATTGTTCAAGATTCTTCCATTTACGAATGTCCACGAGAAGCTCTCTCACTCGCCGTTCGTCATGCCGAATTCTTATGGCTTTAACCCCGAACTGGGGATCAATGGCGAGAGCATGAACGACTGGCAGACTGGCAGCTCGAACGTCGTGCTCAAGCTCTTCATCAATTACGTGTTCGGATTTTCGCCCGGATGGAATGGGTTCTGGATCCAGCCGGCAAAGAACTCGCCTTTCGCCAGACTATCGGCCGAATTGTACTGGCGTGATCGGCGGATTAGGATAACGTGTGAGAATAGGCATTCCGGGGCGCGTCGCTTTGCAGTCGCAGGCTCCGTGCGTCAAGGAGTCCGGGACGAGGTCATAGGTATCGAGAAACTGTGGATCGGCGTAGATGAAATCCCGGTCGATGGGCTTGTCGAGATCGAAATTTCCGATTGAGCGACGAGGCTTACTGGAAGCGGCCGACATCACCCGTGCTAATGGTTCCATTGGTCGGATCGTAACGGGCGCTGATCGGGAAGAAGTCCATCGGCAGTCCCATATTTATCGCTGACGACTCCTTATCCGGGCCGAACGAAATCAGTATCCAGTTCATCAACGTGCCCTCAACCGAGATGTAGTTACCGTCGCTCGACACCGCGCCGTCACCCGGCAGCCAGCGGTTGCGATAGATAAAGTATCCGAGCGATCCCGGCAGCAGACTATTAAAGGGCTCTTGGCGACGAAAAATATCGGCGGTGGCCGTGAGCGAGCTCAGGTAGGCGATTGGCGTGGTCAGCGGCTGTAAAATTTCCAGCGTGCCAACCTCGAACGCCGTCGCGCCGGCAGCCTGGCGCTCCAATTTGTCCAACACATAGACGTTGTGATCCACGGCGTAGGCCTCGAGCGCGACGGCCACCGATCGCATGTCGGCCTCGGTTCGGGTGACTTTGGCCCGGGTCTGTGCCTCGAGAAAATTCGGAACTGCGATCGCGGCCAGAATTGCAATGATGGCCACGACGATGAGCAGTTCGATGAGCGTAAACGCTTTCATGACATACCTCTGAGGGGAGAGCTTTGCCGGCCCGCCTGGTGAACTCTCCTTGAGCGCCAGCAAATTGGGCCGTGAGCTTTGCGCCCGCTGCCTCTGCCCACATTAAGAAGAATCTCTCGCGTCCCGAGCGCGGCGAAGTACATGGAGCCTCTCTGAACGGTGGCCAATGGTAGCCTTGAATTCGATCCGGGTCAAGAGTTATTTTCTTCTTGCAAATAACCGAGGCCTTCGATATGGGTATAGCCATTGGCTATGAGAGAACTCTACGGCCCCCTGCTTTGAGGGCGAAAAGCACCCGGATAACCGGGTTAATGTCTAGCTTGGAAATAACATGCCGACACAGCCCGCCGACAATTCCAGCCTCCGCCGCCACAACGAACTTCTCGTGCTGCGCTGCGTTCAGCGCGAGCAGCCGGTCAGCATGATCTCCATGTCGCACCGGTTCGGCATGCAGCCCTCTACGATTTCGAGGCTCGTTCGGCATCTCGAAAGCCGCGGGCTCCTGATAAGCGTCGGTCAGGCGGACCCCGAATCGGGTGGCGGTCGGCCGGCCGTGCAGTGGCGGATCAATGGGTTGCACGCCTCGAGCCTGGGGCTCTATCTCTCGTCGAATCTGATCTCGGGCGTCATCCTGGGTCTCGACCACTCGATCAAGGCCCACTGCGTCATCCCATTCGACGGCGTCCATGAGGATTCTGCGGCGCACCTGAGCGGTCTGATTCGACGCGCGGTCGAAACCCTGCTTGAGCCCAAGGGGGCATCGAACCTTGCCGGGGTGGGCATAGCCTCGATGGGTTTGGCCTCAGTCCGGAGCCCGGTCGTTCGTTACTTCGATCTCGATCTCGATTTCGAGCAAATCCTCGCTCCGCTGGTCGACGTGCCCGTTCTGATCGACAACGACGCCAACGTGCTTGCACGAGGAGAAGTCAATCACGGGCTCCTCGACGGCGTCCGAGACGCTCTGATCCTTTATGCCCACGAAGGGATCGGCGCGGGGATCATCGCAAATGGTCGATTGCTTCGGGGCTTTGGCGGTGGAGCCGGCGAAGTGGCTCACCACAGCCACACGCTGCTGCCCGACATCCTTTCTCAGGGCGATGAATCGGTCTGGCGGCAATTCTGCGAAGGGGTCTGCGCGATGATCAACCTGCTCAACCCGGAAGTCTGCCTCCTGACGGGCGACTTCCACAACCTGAAGACTCCCGGCGGGGAGCCGCTTGAAGACCGGCTGCGCGACGCGATTGATTCGCGGACGAACCCGGTGGCTCAACGCGTCCGTCTGATGTCGGCCGGCCGCAACCCCATGGACATCGCAAATCACATGGCTAAACACGTTTTCGATCAGTTTATTTTTCATCAACTGGAGGTTCGCTCCATTGATCCGGCCGCCGGAAGAGGAACGTATCAACCCTCGCCAAATCCCAGGAATGGAGACGCGAAAGAACGCGTCCGGAAAGGAGGCGCGTCTGAAATTTCGATCTGACTTATTTTTTCATGCAATTGAACCAATTTATTCCAACGGGAGAAGACCAATGCAATTTCTAAACCTTTCATCTACGAGGGCCGCGTTCATCTTCGCGATGACGTGCTGCCTGTTCGCCGGGACCGCCACGGGCGCGCGAGTCACGGTCAGCGATGTGGAGACCGACACCACAACTGGAGGATTCCCCAACGGGGTCGACGGAGAATGGACTCGCTTCGGCGCGGCCTTCAACGGCATGTCCATCGACGCCAACCCGGCCAACGCCAACGGGGGGACCAATTCCCTCCAGGCTGCGGCCGATTGGAGCGCCGGAACGTCATTTAATGTCGTTTACAATGTTGCTGGCGCATCGTTCGACGCCAGCGCCGATCCACGCATTTCATATGCGATGAACTTCGATGGGGTCGGCAATCCGCTCGTGCTTGTCGAGATTGTCGAGACGGACGGAGACATCTGGCAACGGGCCGCCGGGCACACCCTGACCGTCGCCTATCAGGTTTTTGAATTCGTCATCACGA
This sequence comes from Candidatus Sumerlaeota bacterium, assembly GCA_021772735.1. Lineage (GTDB taxonomy): Bacteria > Sumerlaeota > Sumerlaeia > MVZB01 > JAJFLK01 > JAJFLK01. The sequence continues at coordinate 14,249 of JAJFLK010000541.1, forward strand.
CGCCAGGTAACTTCGTCCTGGCCGCCGCCGGTGGCGACAGTATCCTCAATACAGCGCAGATCGCTTTCGTGCGTTTCAGAATCGAAGCCAACGGCGCGGCCTCCGGAGCGCCGGTTTTTCACATTGACGATCTACAACACGGAGCTGCGGCCAACCCCGGCACTTCTATCACCGACATCGAGACGGACAGTTCAACGGCAGGATTTCCCAGTGGTGTTGATGGCGAGTGGACGCGATTCGGCGCGGGCTTCAATGGGTTGTCCATCGACAACGATCCGAACGAGTCGGCCGGTGGCCTGGATTCGCTCAACGCATCGGTCAACTGGGGCGGCGGCACGTTCATGGGCGTGCGATACAACATCCCGGGAGCCTCGATTAACCTCTCGGCCGAACCGCGCATCGGGTATCAGCTCAAATATGACGGCGGTGGAACCGGCGCTCCCAATGTCCTGTTCGTCTTCGAAGAAGCCGACGGCGACCTGTGGGAGAGCACGAGCGGCAATCTCCCAACGACGGGCTACGTGCAGGTCTTCTTCGACCTGGTCGCCGGAAATTTCAACCTCGCCACGGCGGGCGGGGATTCCATTTTCGATGTCAGTGCGGTCGCGTTGATCGGATTCACGATACAACAGAACGGCGCCACGGGTGTCCAGGTCTTGCATGTGGACAACGTCGTCAGCGGCAATGCCGTCGTGCCGGTCGAACTCAGCGGCTTCACCATCGATTAAGAGGAGCGCTTAAAGTTGAAGAATCATACGATTGTTACGTCGGTTTTGAAATCTGCCTGTTGTCTCATGGCCGTGGGACTATCGACCATGTCGTTGTTCGCCCAAACCACGGTAACGTATGATTTCTCCACTCCGTCGGCGCCCGGACTGGCGCCGGCGGGGTGGGGCAACAATTCTCAGGCGGGCAGTCCGCCGGACTACGAAGTCACCTCGTTCATGAGTAGAGGCGTGCTTCGCATGACGGCGGCCGGCAACACATGGAATCGCGTCAAAGTGAAAACGCAGGACCTCTTCACGGTGGGTCGCCGGGAGTGGACCGTGTTCATCCCGGCGCCGGCCGAGATCGGCGCGTCGAGTTCTGTGGGGATGTTTCTGTTTTCTCCCCAGTCCGTGGACAATGCCAATACGCGAGAGATCGACTTCGAGGTCGGTTCCGGGACGTCGGCCGACCGGCTTGCTCTGGGCGTTCCGGCCGGCCGCCTCGTCTGCCTGATGACCGTCCAACAGGACAATAATTCAGGGCAGGCTATCGATTCGGTTTTCTTCGCCCCGGCCAATCCCAACGATCACATCGAGCCCGGTTTCTGGTACACATTCGCCATCGAGTTGAACGAAGACGCCTTGGGTCGGTATGTGGTCAACTGGACCGTTCAAAAAGAGGGCGGCCCAACCATGACCGGGCGCGCTCCGGCCACGCTGGCCTATGGCCCCGCCAATGCTTTCCCGACATCATTTCATACCTTCTGCAGCGTGGAAAATTTCCAGAGCCTGTTCATCGGCGATCAACAGCCCACGACGGACAAGCTCGCCTATTTCGACAGCGTTGAGTTTCGCAGCGGATCGCTGCTGACCGGCATCGAGCAGGACACCACAACGGCCGGCTTCCCCCCGGGAGTCGATCTGGAATGGACACGCTTTGGTCTCGCGTTTAACACGCTGGTGATCGACACCGATCCGGCCCAAGCCTTTGAAGGGGTGCAGTCGCTCGCTTCGGCCGCCGATTGGTCTGCCGGATCCAGTTACGGACTGCGGTACGATCTCCCAGGCGCGACGTTCGATTTCAGCGCCGATCCCACGATCGCATATCAAATGAAAATCGACGACACGTCCAATCCCCTCGTTCGATTTGAATTTTCCGAAGCCGACGGCGAAGTCTGGCAGAGTAACCTCACGCACGGCGTGACCCAGACCTACACTCGATACAACCAAACATTCAATCAGAGTGATACCACGCTCGTGGTCGGCGGTGGCGATGGGTTGATCGATCCGGCGACCATCGCCGAAATCGGGTTCCTCTTCGAAGCCAATGGAGCCGTCACCGGCACGCCGATCTTTCACATCGATGAGATTGTCTCTGGGCTGACGGTCGCGACCGTGCAAGGTAACCTGATTACCGGCGTCGAAACAGATTTCTCCACGACGGGATTCCCCCCCGGCGTTGACGCCGAGTGGACCCGTTTCGGCACGGCCTTTAATACCTTGATCGTCGACGGCAATCCGGCCGAAGCAAACACCGGCAACTTTTCGATCCAAACCGCGGCTGATTGGTCGGCCGGTCCTCAGTATGGAGTGCGCTACAATCCGCCGGGCGCGGCGGTCGATCTCTCGTCCGGCCCAAGAGTCTCGTATAGGATGAAATTCGACGGCGTCGGCGATCCG
>JAJFLK010000542.1 GCA_021772735.1 Candidatus Sumerlaeota bacterium
GATGTGGCCCGCGGCATAGAGCAGCGGGTCCTCATTGGATTCGATAATCCTGATGTTCGGATCACCCAGGTGCTCGGCGAGCCAATCGGTCGAGACCAGAACGTCGGGCCGGGCGTAACCTCGGTCTTTGATTTCGGTCATGGTGGCTTCCATAGTTCAATTCCCTTCCCTCTCGGAGAGTTTGCGCGCCGGCGGCGGCTGGAGGATCATCCCAGCCGCGAGAGGCGCTCGATAAACAGGTTGGCGAAGCGCTCGCGGATCGGATCGATCCGAATCTCATCGGTCACTTCGTTGGCGAACGCGACCGTCAGAAGCCTTTGGGCATCGGCCGCGCTGATGCCTCGAGACTGCATATAGAAGATCGCGTCTTCATCGAGCCGCCCGACCGTCGCGCCGTGCGTGCATTTCACGTCATCGGCATAAATCTCAAGCTGTGGCTCCGAGACGTTGCGCGCGCCCTCGGATAGCAACAATCCGCGGCTCGATTGAACCGCGTCGGTCAGCTGCGCGATCCGGTCGACGAAGATGCGTCCATTAAACACACCTGTGGAGTTTCCATCAAGGATCGCCTTGTAAAGCTGGTGGCTCGTGCAGTCCGGCGCCATGTGTTCCATGCGCGTTCGATTGTCGCAGACCTGATCGCCATCGAGCAGGTAGACAGAGTTCATCGCGCAATGCGCCCCGGAACCGTTAAGCGTGGCGGTAGCTTCATTGCGAGATCGTGCCGCGCCCAGAGTGATGAGCTGCTGTGAGAATCGGCTGCCCGCGCCCTGCCGGACAAACAGCGACGCCATGTGCCACGCCGCTCGGCTCTCGCGTTGCATTTTGCATGTTTCAACCTCGGCGCCTTCGCCGACGACGACTTCGGTGACCGAACTTGTGAAGTAGGCCGAACCAGCGCCCAACGCGCGGTGCGATTCAACAATCGAGACGGACGCTCCGTCATCGACGAGGATAAGATTGCGCGAGAAGGTGGCCAGAGGAGCGGCGCCCTCGGAGTCCGTCAGATAAAGCAGATGGATCGGCACATCGAGGCGGACGCCGGCGGCGACGTGAATGAAAGCGCCGTCCTCGTGCAAGGCGGTGTTGAGCGCGAGGAAGGGTCGATCCGGACGCTTGGTGATATCCGCGACCCGGCCCAGATTCGCGGCGAGCCGATCGAGTTGATCTTCGCCTGCCTCGGCAAAGCCGCAGACGTTAACGCCTTCGGGGAGGGCCCGATACGAACTGAAGTCCGGCGCGAGGCGTCCATTGACGAACGTCAGGCGGATGCACGGCATATCGCCGAACGTGAATTCGACCATGCGCTCGGAAATCTTCGCGGCGCTTGCCTCGCTTATGCGACCTCGATCCGATGCCGGCGCGAACGGCGTCTTCGCGAACGCCTTCAAGTTCGTGTGCCGCCAATCCTCGTGACGGCTCGACGGGAAACCGATCGCACGGAACTGCTCGATTGCCGCACTGCGCAACGGCGAGAGCCACGATTTGCCATTGCTCGACCAACGTTCCTGGCTGGCTTCGAAGGCCGAAACGTAATGCTCGCCGCCCTCGGTCGCCTTTGTTTCTGCTACTGCCTGACTCATGCCAGAAGCCTTTCTCTTCTCTTTGCCATTATCTTCCGGCTGTGCCGGCGGTGATTATTTCTTTGATCCAGTCGTAACCGCGCTCTTCGAGTTCGAGGGCGAGATCCGCGCCGCCGGTCTTGACGATCCGGCCATCGAGCATGACGTGAACCACATCGGGCACGATGTAATTGAGCAGACGCTGATAATGCGTGACGACGACGAACGCGCGCTCGGGACCACGCAGCAAATTAACGCCTTCGGCGACGTTTTTGAGCGCGTCGATATCGAGGCCCGAATCGGTTTCATCAAGCACGCATAGCTTCGGCTCAAGCACCGCCATCTGGAAAATCTCGTTGCGTTTCTTTTCGCCGCCGGAGAACCCCGCGTTGACCGGCCGATTGAGCAGCGATTTCTCGATGTGCAAGACCTTGAGCTTCTCACGTACGAGTCTCATGAATCCGGCTGCGTCGATCTCTTCATCTTCGCGATACTTGCGGATCGAATTAAGCGCCGCGCGAAGGAAATACAGGTTGCTCACGCCCGGGATCTCGACCGGGTATTGGAACGCCATGAAAATGCCCTTGCAGGCGCGCTCATCGGCCGAATCCTCGATGACGGAATCGCCCTCGAAAATCACGTCGCCGTCCGTGACGTCGTATTCCTCGTGACCCGAGATGACACGGGCGAGCGTGGACTTGCCCGATCCGTTCGGGCCCATGATGGCGTGCACCTCGCCGGCGTTGATCGTCAGATCGAGGCCCTTCAAAATCTCGGTATCTTCCACATTGGCGCGAAGATTTTTGATCTCCAGCATGGCCATGGTCTTTAGTCTCCTTGCGTTCGGTCGTGGGGTGTTCGGCGACCCGATCAGAATTTGATTCGATCGCCAAGCTCGCGAATCTGCCGCGTGTCAGCCGACGCTGCCTTCGAGGCTGATGCCGAGCAGCTTGCGGGCTTCGACGGCAAAGTCCATGGGCAACTCGGCGAGCACTTCCTTGCAGAATCCGTTGACGATCATCGAGATGGCGTCCTCGGTCGAAATGCCACGCTGGTTGCAGTAAAAAATCTGGTCCTCGCCGATCTTCGAGGTGGTGGCCTCGTGCTCGACTTTGGATGACGTATTGCGCACGTCGATGTATGGGAACGTGTGCGCGCCGCAGCGATCGCCGATCAGCAGCGAATCGCATTGGGAAAAATTGCGCGCGTCGGTCGCCTTCTTCTTCACCTCGACCAGGCCGCGATACGAATTCTGCCCTTCGCCTGCCGAGATGCCCTTGGTGATGATCGTCGAGCGCGTATTGCGCCCGATGTGAATCATCTTCGTGCCGGTATCGGCCTGCTGCCGGCCCTTGGTCAGGGCAACGGAGTAGAACTCGCCGATGGAATTATCGCCCTTCAGAATGCAGCTCGGGTATTTCCAGGTGATCGCCGAGCCGGTCTCGACCTGCGTCCACGAAATCTTGGAGTTCTCCCCGGAGCAGATGCCGCGCTTGGTCACAAAGTTATAGATGCCGCCGCGTCCCTGCGCGTCGCCCGGATACCAGTTCTGAACGGTTGAATATTTGATTGACGCGTCCTTCAAGGCGACCAGTTCGACGACGGCCGCGTGGAGCTGATTCTCATCGCGCATCGGCGCCGTGCAGCCCTCCAAGTAGCTCACCGTGGAGCCCTCGTCCGCGATCACCAGGGTCCGCTCGAACTGACCGGACTTGGCCGCATTGATGCGGAAATACGTCGAAAGCTCCATCGGGCAGCGCACGCCTTTGGGCAGATAGACAAACGAGCCATCGGAGAAAACCGCCGCGTTGAGAGCGGCGAAGTAATTATCCGAATACGGCACCACGGAGCCGAGATACTTTTTGACCAGCTCGGGGTGGTCCTGCACGGCCTCGCTGACCGAACAGAAGATGATGCCCTGCTTGGCAAGTTCGTCCTTGAACGTCGTCGCGACCGAGACGCTGTCGAACACCGCATCGACGGCCACGCCAGCCAGCATCTTCTGCTCAGTGAGCGGAATGCCGAGCTTCTCGTATGTCGCGAGCAATTCGGGATCGACGTCATCCAGGCTCGCCGGGCCATCTTCGTTCGATTTGGGCGCGGAGTAATAGATGATGTCCTGGTAGTCGATGGCCTGG
>JAJFLK010000543.1 GCA_021772735.1 Candidatus Sumerlaeota bacterium
CGGACAAGCCCGCGCCGCGCACCGATTACTCCTACCAGTTCGAAGTGGATGCCTTCATGCATTTCATCACGGAACTGGAATTGAACGACATCACGCTGTTCTGGCAGGACTGGGGCAGCCTCATCGGTTTCCGTCTCGTGACCGGCGCGCCCGAGCGCTTCGCAAGGGTGGTCGCCGCGAACGCGGGCCTGCCCGAGGGGCCTGGCGAGGACGGCTTCGTGATCGGCGCACATTGGACCGAGCCCGACCCGAACGCCGCGCTCACGGCCGAGGGCGGGTTCATGGGTTGGCTGAAATACAGTCAGACGGTCCCTGAGTTCGACTGCGGATTCATCATCCAGTCCGCAACCGTTCGCGAATTGACGCCGGGCGAAATGGATGCGTACCGCGCGCCGTTTCCGGACGAGCGCTACGCGGCGGGCCCCCGCGTCATGCCGACCCTGGTGATGAGTCAGCAGAGCACGAACCGCGAGGCGTGGAAGATCTTGGAGGCGTTTGACAAACCATTCCTTACGGCGTTCAGCGATGGCGATCCCGTCACGGGAGGAGGCGATAAGGTATTCCAGAATCGTGTGAGGGGAGCTCAGGGACAGCCGCACACGATCATCGAGAATGCATCCCACTTCCTTCAGGAAGATGCCTCGGATCAACTGGCGTCGATCATCAACGCGTTCATCGCGGACAATCCCGGCGACTAGATGAGGGAAACGTGATGCCCGTTGTTCCGATCAAACCACAAACCCGACTACCCGCTCGATCGTCCAGTATGCGGCGATGATGCCGATCCCATAGGGTAGCAGCTTGCCGGTCCATTCGGGGGCTCGCTTCGTAATGCCACGCACTGCCGTCCAAAGTGCGAGCGCGACGAGGACGAAGGCGAGCTGCCCGAGCTCGACGCCGACATTGAACGTGAACAAGGCAAGAGGGATGTCGCCGCGTGGCAGGCCAATCTCCGAGAGCGCGCCGGCAAAGCCGAATCCGTGGAGCAGACCGAACGCAAACGCGATGAGCCACGGGCGACGATGGGTCAGGCCGGGGGCATTGGGGTCGTGACGGACGATCTCCGAAGCGACAAAGACGATGCTCAAGGCAATAGCCGCCTCGACAGGCGGGCCCGGCAGGGCAAACGCGCCGAGCGAGGCCAGAGCCAGAGTGATGCTGTGAGCGACCGTAAAGGCGGTGATGGTCTTGACCAGAGCCCGGCCCGTGCCGACGATCAGGAGCAGCGCCGCGACGAAAAGCAGATGATCGATGCCCAGCACGATGTGCTCGACACCGAGGTTTGTGTATGTTGCCGCGACTTGAACCGCGCTTGGCTGCCCCTCGACGGTAAACGCAGGAGCATCGGGCGTCAGGCGGGCGATTTGCATCGTTCCGTCGCCGCGCTCGATCCGCACCAGCACATCGGTCATTGAATTTGCGAGACCATCGATAGATATCGAACGGCCCACGAGGCCATCGGGACACAGAACCGACCAGCGATCGACAAGCGCTCCGCCCATGCGCATTCGAACCGGTGGGGTCATCGAGCACGCCTCGGGCAAGTGAACTTCAAGACGCATTCTCGTCGCTCCGCGGGCCGGGACTTTCCAGAGAACGTCGTAGACCTCTGCGGAGCGCTGACGAATCTCCAGATATCCGGGACGAACCTCGTGCGCGTTGGCAAGGCTCGGAGGCGCAAGGATCGCGGTCATCAAGATCAAGACGGTGGCTGCGCATCGGTTCATTGCGGGCTGGCTCCGGACTCATGGTCCTGCTCGGCCTGTTCGAAGCCGTCCGGCATCTCGATCGTGACCGTGTATTGCGCCCGCAGGCGCCGATAGAAATCCTCGGTGGCCTTCTCCCACTGCGAGTTTTTCCACTCACGGGAGACCGAATCGCGAATCTCATCAAGAGGCGGGACGCCGCCATCAACACGCTCGGTGACCCGAACGAGGTGATAGCCGAACCCTGACTGCACGGGGCCGGACCACTCGTCCCGAATCATCCCGAGTAACCCGGGCACGAATTCCACGCCAAACACGCGCGCGATATCGGGCTTGGAGGATGAGCTGAACTCGCTTTGATGGAAGAAAGGATCGCCGAGCGCTTCTATCGAATCGGGCGCAACCGAATCGGGCGCAGACGCGTGGGTCTGTTGCGTGAGCTCGGCGAGCACGCGCAGCGCATCGCCCCGCGAGGCCTCGCCTCGAATATCCGGATTGAAGTAAATGTGCCGAAACGAAACGAGCGCGGGCCGGCGGAATCGATCGGGATGGGCCTGGAGAAAATTCTCCAGATCCCCGTCCTCAGGGTCGTTCGCCTGATCGAAATCCTCGGCCAGGAACTCCATTTTCTGGCGGAGGCGGCGGCGGATGATCGTGTCGCCTCGGTCCAGCCCCAGCGCGAGGGCCTCGCGGTAATAGACTTCCTCGCGGATGTGATCCTTTATGATGCCGCCGAGTTCCTCGGGCGTCGGAGCGCGTTGCCAGGTCCGCTCCCAGGCCCCCGTGAGAACCTCAACCTGCGCCGCCGAGACGATGATCTCCCCGGGGCGTTCGGCGCCGTCGCGCCGCCCGGGTGAGATTAGGGCGAACAGGATAAACAGAAGCGCGCCGCCCAACGCGAAATGGATCAAGGGCTCTTTAAGAATTTGTTTCACGAACCGGCGCAATTCCAGACCGGCCGCGTCCGGCTCCGGTTCGGCATGGGGCGTATCGGATGTGGTTGACGGGACATGGGTGCGACTTCAGTTCAGAAACTCGAGAACAGCGGCGGCGACCTGCTCTGGCTTCTCTTCATGCGCCAGCAGGCGCGCACCTGGAATTTCCACCAGCTCGGCATCGGGAAACTGCGCCAGCATCTCACGCGCCAGGCCAATCGGGAAGGTGGGGTCGTCAAGGCCCCAGATCAATCGCACGGGCATCGTCAGATGAGCATGTTCTTCCCTGAGCGCATCAACCGGCCCCCACTTGGCCCCCGTCAAATAGCGCTTCAGTCCCTCCATTTTCGCTCCGGAGCTGAGCACGGGGTTGAGAACGTGCTCGGCGAACTCGCCGCCAATCAACGATAGATCATTAAAGCATCCTCCAAACCCCATCGCCGAACGCAGGAAAGTCTGGGACTTGAGCAGCAGCTTGAAAGCCGACCCCGCGCCCGGCAACCGCATCATGGCCTGGTACATCGGAATAAACGGCGGGCGGTGGCCCGGCATCTCAGAATTGATGATGAGCAGTTTGTCCACACGCGCGACATCGGACAAGACCATATAGCGCGCGAAGGTGCCGCCGGTGTCTTGCCCGATCACGCTGTAACGGTCGAGGTCGAGAGCGTCGGCGAGCGCTTTGAGCGTGTGGCCTTGTCCAGGGAAACTGAAGTCAGTCTTCTCAGTCCATACCGTCTCCCCGAACCCGGGCAGATCGGGCACGATGCAGGTTTGGTGTTTCGAGATTTCTGGGATAATCTTGCGCCACGTAAAGCCCGAAAGAGGGAATCCATGCACAAACAGAAGCACCGGCCCGCTTCCAAAACGCCTAAAAGCCATTTGTGTCGCGCCAAGATCGACACGCTCCACCTTCGCATCGAGAAAGATTTCGACAGGGCTCTCAACGGTCATTTTGCATTCCCTGATTTCGCGTTCGTGATTTCCGCAAAGGAGGGCTCCATGGCCGCCCTTCGTCGAACCGGGGCTGTTGGCTAATGGTGGTCATAAAATATGGGCGAAGTGTATGCGCGTTCCTGGATTGTCTTGTGCAACCTTGCCGGGCTCTCGATGCCCAGTTCTTTGGCGTCAAACATACTCCAGCGAGGCGTGGGGATTTCGATTACGCGTGCATAGTAGGTGGCGTTCTGATGCCGCTCAAAATCGGGGTCGGTCCATTTGGCCTGGAGTTGCACCGAGCCGATGCTGTTCTCGTAGGCGAGCGTTTCGAGATTCACCGTATTGCCGACGGCTTCGAGCCTGCCGGTTTCGGGGTCAACCTTGCGATCATCGGACCACACGGCATCGTAGACCTGCTCGTGGCTCTCCCCATCCTGCGACCAGACCTTCACAATCTGAATTCTGTCCAGGTTCGCGCCCTCGGGATCCTTGATCGCCCACACTGCAAACGTCAGCGCATCGTCCGGGCTTGAGTCCTTCGCGGTCAGACTACCGCCCATTGTCACACCGCCTGCGTAAGCAGCTTCCACCCAGCCTTCGGAGCCCGGAGTCACGCCGCCCATACCGAAGCCTCCGAAGAAGCGAACCCGAATCCGAGGACCGCTCGTGCCCCACGTTTCCTTGCGCTCCATCGCTTCGTAAACGCCGGCGCGGGTATTTTCGTCTGCCCAAACCCCGGTCAACCCCGAGGCGCTGAACTTGCTCAAATCATTCATGGTATGTTCGGTCGCGATACGCCTCTCGGGCGAGCCATCCGCCGTTCCCACCTTGCCGGAATAATTGCTCTCTTCGACCGGAACGATTCCGGTATGGCTGTCGCTGGCGCCCACGAGACCAAAGCGATAGGGGTTGAACTGTTCGGTGTCCTGAAATTCGAGACCCATGCGGTACGCATCGCGCACATAGCTGCCCTTGAAGCTCGTTATCTGAATATTTGAAGCAACACGCTGCTCGACCAGTTCAAAATCGGCGAACTCGTCATTCGGACTGAGCAGGGGATGCGTCTCCGAAGTGCCCTTTACCTGCGTCACTTCGACAAGCGGTTCGTTGCGATTGCGCTGGTCGGCGTATTCCTTGGTGAACGGCGCGCCTTGCTCGGTCTCACGGCGGAACATGCGCCCGTCAGAGAGGTTCGAATTGTGCGGGATGGCCAGCACCTCGTGCCCCTGCGCGCGCACCGTGTCCATCCAGTTCCAAAGCTTCTCGGGGTCCGGGGATTGGACTTGGGTAAAGGGCGTCGGCGCGGTGTCTCCTTTGAAGAAAACGTTTCGATGCAGATTCTGGCCATCAGGAGTGCTCGTCCACTCATAGCCGATTAATGTCGTGAAAACTCCCGGGTCATTGTGGCGATTCGCGGCGTCAATTGTCCTTGCCCACGTGTCTTTCAAAAGTTGAGGATTCAGCAACGGCAATACATTTTCCAGACCTTCGCCCGACCTCCTTGCCTGGATCAAGTCCCTGAATACTGAGATCGCGACTGCCGGATCAGGATCGTTAACTCTGGCTGCGTAGGGATGGTTGGATAAAGGGTTTGATTTGTCGCTCATTGCCGCGAACGCGCCCATGAACATGGCGTGATCCGTTACGCCCATGAAATCGAGCGGTCGAGATAATTGATACGTTTTGCCCAGAGGATGCTTCAGTGGCTTGCCCCTGGCGAATTCATAGGCATCGTCCGGCGTCGCGCGCACTCCAAACGTGTAGGCGTCGAACGACCATCCCGTGTGGATGTGAAGCTCGCCGAACAGCGCCTCTCGGTCCTCGCCCTCCCCGGCTGCTTCGGAGCCGCCGAAGCCGACGCCGATCATGACCGCCGCCGCCAAAGTCCATCTGAACCTATTCATGGAAACATCCCCCGGATAAAGCAATGCGTCCAGCCTATACGTCGGCGGCAGCGGTATCAAGAGTGACAGGGGCGAAACTGGCGTGGGGGGGGGGGTGGGCTGGTGGCCCGTCCTAAGTCGCCCGCACCCCGGAGGCGCATATTC
>JAJFLK010000544.1 GCA_021772735.1 Candidatus Sumerlaeota bacterium
GCCAGACCGTTGCCAGCGCGAGCGGCGCCAGCGCGAGGATGCTGTAATGATTGAGCAGGGCGAGGCCGCAGACGACGCCGAGCGTGATCGCGTCCTTGAGCCCGCGGCCGGCAGTCGGCGTGCGGGCGCACATCGCGACGATCAACCCTCCCAAAGCGAACGTCAGCGGATAGACCTCGGCGAAGGTTGCGTGCTGCCACAGGGTCGGCGTGGTGGCCAGTATCGCGATTGCCCCGGCCAAGGCAATCCGCGGCCCCAGGCGCGATACGCCATCGGGCGGACCGGACGTATGTTCACGGCGGGCGTCGCCGGGCTCCGCATTATCTGAACCGACCGCGTCGGCCTCAACCCAACTCCGGGCCATCGCCAGGCCGATCAGGCCGATGCCGACGGCGCAGAACATCCCCGAAAGAATCGTCAGGCACCGGCCCGGATCAGCGAACGACGCCAGATGCGTCACGGCATATCCGATCATCATATATAGCGGATAACCGGTCGGGTGCGGCACGCCGAGCGTCCAGGCTGCGGAGGCAAATTCGAGGCCATCTCCCCACCAGGCGCCCGGCGCGGAGGTCATGACGTAAACCACCCAGGCGAAGATTGAAGGCAGAATGATCGCAGCCAGGGTGGAAGGCGCCAGCTTCGCCGCGTTCGTCGGCGGCGGCGCGGCGGGCAAGGCGTCCGAACTCTGATCCGGGTCGGTCGCCGGGGATGTCCTTTGCGGCTTCGACGTCATGGCTGAAGAGGATTACGCCCCCGGCCGGGATTTTCCGCAAAAATAGTGGCTAAGGACTAATTAGGGGCGCAGAGCCGGGACACTAAACCAACGGGGCATGCCGTTAGCCGGAGAGCCTAGATGGTTCCGGTCGCGACGAGTTCCTCATCGAGCGGACGCGCCAGACGGCGCTTGATGAACCGATCGGTCAGGCCTTGGACGTGCTCGCGAATCTCCGTCGAGGAGCGCATCCCCCGGACATCGGCCGCGATGGCGCGAGCTTCGGAGAGGCGGATGTGGCGCAGAAAGTATTTGATTTTCGGCACGTCGACCGCGCCCATCGACAGCGATTCGACACCCATGCCGACCAGCAAAAGCGCGGTGGCGGGGTTCGCGGCCATCTCGCCGCAGACGTTGACGTCAATGCCCTCGCGCTGGGCGGCGTCGACGACCATGCGAATCAGCCGAAGCACGGCCGGATGGAAAGGATCGTAGAGGTCGTTGACCTTTTCATTCGAGCGATCCACGGCCAGCGTGTATTGAATGAGATCGTTTGTGCCGATGGAGAAAAAATCGACCTCCGGCGCGAGGGCGTCCGAGGTCAGCGCCGCCGATGGGATTTCCACCATCACGCCGACCTCAACATTGTCGGCGAACTCTCGTCCCTCGCGCTCCAGATCGCGTTTGGCTTCGGCCAGGATCTTCTTGGCCGCGAGGATTTCATCAACTGTTGAAACCATCGGAAACATGATGCGCACGGGCCCGGCCGCAGAGGCTCTCAAGATCGCCCGCAACTGCGCGGCAAAAACCCAAGGGTGCTTCAGGCAAAACCGGATCGCCCGGAGCCCGAGGAACGGATTCTTCTCGTGGTGGGCCAATGACCCGGGGAAGAGCTTGTCGCCCCCGACGTCAAGCGTCCGGAAAACGACCGGCGCGGGAGCCAGTCCCTCGACCACCTTGAGGTAGACCTCATATTGCTCGTCTTCGCTCGGCGGCTTCGGCTTGTCCAAATACAAGAACTCGGTTCGGAAAAGCCCGACCCCGTGCGCTCCATACTGTTTGACGTGATCGATCTCGCTGGCTAGCTCCAGATTCGCGGCCAGCTCGACCTTGAAGCCATCGACGGTCTCCGCCGGCAAGGCCGCGAGCTTGTGATAATCGCGCTCACGGATCAGATGCTTGCGCTTCCGGTTGCGCGCCCGGCGCAGCTCCGCATCGCTCGGATTGATCACCAGCGTGCCTTCATATCCATCGACAATCACCTGATCGCCGTCTTTGATTCGATCGATGATCGCTCCCACGCCGACGACCGCCGGAATCTCCAGCGCCTTGGCCAGGATCGCCGTATGCGAGGTCCGGCCTCCTACTTCTGTCGCGAAGGCCATGATACTGCGGTTGTCCATCTGGGCCGTATCCGAAGGCGTCAGATCGTGCGCGATCAGAATCACGTCCTCGGAACGCGGAATGGGCGCGGCGTCGGACTCGCCGCGAATTAGAGTCAGATGTTTGCAAATGCGATTGCCGACGTCCCGGAAATCAGTCGAGCGCGAGGAAATGTATTCATCCTCGATCGAAGCGAACTGCGCATCGAGCTCGCCGATGACGGCCATCACGGCATATTGAGCGCTCTGGAGGCGGGTCCGAATGCGCTCGGCGACTTGCTCGCAGAAGGCCTCGTCGCGGACGAAAAGCAAATGGGGATCGAAGATCGCCGCATGCGCGTCGTCGAGCGACTCGCGCAGCTTGCTCTGCAGGTCCTCGATCTCTTCGGCCGCTTTAACAAACGCGCGCCCGAGAAGGTCGATCTGAAATTTCACATGCCCGGCGGGAATCGTCCGAGGTGCGGACGGATTCAATTTCGGGTCGTATATGACGGCTCGCCCGATCCGAATGCCCGGCGACGCGGGCACGCCCCGCCGGAGGATCGAAGCCGCTGATTCATCGTTCATGACTTCGAATTGCCGCTCGCGCATGGGAACTTGGTTTTCGTCGTGGGAAATCTACTCTTCACCGAACCCACTCTGGATGAGCTGCACCAGCCGTTC
>JAJFLK010000545.1 GCA_021772735.1 Candidatus Sumerlaeota bacterium
CGCCGGTTCCACACGTGACAAGCGTCCCATCCGGAAAGTGTGGGACCGGCGCCCTCGCCGGTCATGACTTCCCGTCACTTCCCATCGGTCAATCTACTAGAACATCTCAAGCGATCCGAAGGGGCGTTTATTGACACTTACCGTGCCTTCGGTCCGATCCACTTCGGTGAAGGTCGGGATGTTGTTCTCAGCGATGTATTGGGTCAGTTCCTCGAATGCCACGCGATCGACGCCGAAGCGGAAGACGGCGATTCCGGTCGCCTCGAATTCCGAAATCATCTCGGAGCGCTCAATGTCGGAAAGTTTGTCGGCGGCGGGATCGGGATCACTCATATTCGTGTTTCGTGAACTTCGAATTTAGGGATGAGGTTCCAGGTCGAAAATTTCGGGGCAGCGCGCTCGATCCGCAAATCACCCGCCGAAGATCACCCGCCGCGACTCACCCGCCGCAACGCACCCGCCACGACTCACCCGCCGACGACGAGGACTTTTAATTGAGAGACGCCGAGGCGGACGTAATTGGCCAGTTCGCGTGGCGAGCCCGCAGCGCGCAGCGTGCTGACGACCTTTGACGGACGGACGTAGAAATCGCGGATCATCCGTCGCCGCCAGATCTTGAATTCCTCTTTGGTCAGGTGCAGCCCCGCGACGGCCGGGCTGTCGTATGCCTCACGCGGGATCACGCCGTCCTCGAGCAGGCCCAGCTCGACGCACTTGGCATAGAGCGGCGTCCCGGGGAAGGGATACGCGTAGAAGACTTCGAGCACGTCGGGGTTCAGCTCGCGGGCATATCGCATCTGCGCGCGGATGATCTCTTCGGTATCCCAGGGCAGACCGACCAGCAGATAGACGCTCGAACGCAGCCCCGCCTCGCGGCAGATGCCGATCGCCTTGAAGCTGTCTTCGACCTTGGCGCTCTTGTCGATCAGGTCCAGGGTTTCCTGACTGCCGCTCTCGACCCCGAACGCGACGATCCAGCAGCCGGCGCGTTTCATGGCGCGGGCAGCTTCGAGCGTGATCGTATCGACGCGCGAGTTCGACGCCCATCGGATATCGAGCTCGGCCTCGACGATTGCGTCGCACAGGCGAACGACCCATTTCTTGTTCTGCGTGAAGAGGTCGGAGCGGAAAAGGAAGTTGCGAATGCCGTGGACCTCGACGCATTCGGTGATCTCGGCAATGACGTCCTCGACGGTGCGATATCGGTTCTTCGTCCCGCTGACCTGATTTGCCAGGCAGTAGACGCAATGGAACGGGCAGCCCCGATTGGTCAGGATCGTCGTCTGCATCTCGCCGGTATCGGGCGTGATGTAGAGCGGATTGTTGGTCAGGTGCCGCGCGGGGTGGGGCAGCGCGGAGAGGTCTTTGATAAACTCGCGATCCGGATTGCGGACGACCTCGCCGCCCGCGCCGTTATCGCCCGTGCGCCGCCATGTGATCCCGGTGATGGATTCGATGGCGTCTCCTCGGCCCAGATCCATGCACGTCTCTTCGTATTCGCCGCGCAGGCAGATGTCGAGGGCGGGGTATTTCTCTAGCGTGGCGATGTCATGGACGTTGAAGTGCGCGCCCTTGGCGATCGTGATGATGGTGGGATCGACGCGCTTGATGAGCGCGGCGGCTTCCATATCTTCGGGCAGGGTGGGCGTTGTGATGCTCAGCAGGACCATATCCGGCTGCCACTCGCGCATGTCCGCCTCGAGCTGATCCCAGCCCGTCTCTTCGCCCGGGTAGTCCGTAATCCGGCACTCGCATCCTGTGGATTCGAAGCCCGCCATCGCGTGCATGAGATCGATTGGAGAGCGTAGGGCGACGGTTTTCAGATGCTTGATGGGCGTCTGGCAGCGGTCCTCGCGGATAAATTTACCCGTCGGCGGGACGACGCCGAAAACACGCCGGGCCCGGTCGCCGCTGCGATCCCCAGTTGTGGTGTTGTTTTCTTGCTGACCCATTGTGAACCCATTCCAAGCCGCGCGGATTGCGGTTGCCCGGCCGCAGCCACCCGGCAGCCTTCGGACTGATAGCGGAAACCATCGGTCTCCATCCGCAAGGCTCTAGTCTATCCGAAGTCGAGTCCGGGGTCAATTTGGGAAGAGGCGCAGCCAACAAGGGCATCGGGAAGAGGTGTTTCACGCAAAGGCGCAAAGACGCAAAGAATCAAGAGAAGGATCGGGGAAGATCGGGGAAGATCGGAGAAAGAGGGGCGGGCGGGAGCTTACTCGGCCTCGGGCGATTCGTGTTCGAGCAGCCAGGCGTAGAAATCGGGATCGGCGTAGGTGACGTTCCAGCAGTCGTGGCCCTGGTCGGGGTAGGACGTAAACCTGACCTCCTGGCCCATGGCGCGCATGGCTTCGACCATTTCGACCGAGCGGCTGTGCGCGACGACTCGATCCCGCTTGCCGTGGAAGACCCAGAACGGCGTGCCGTCGTATTCGCCGACGCGCTCGGCGCGGCCGAATCCGCAGATCGGCGCGACGGCCGCGAATATCTCGGGGTGCTCCGCCGCAAGCTCGAAGCTCCCGTGGCCGCCCATGGAGAGGCCGGTGAGATAGATCCTCCGCTCATCGACCCTGTAGCGGCGTTTGACGTCTTCGATGACATTGAGGACATCCTCTTCGATCGTCGGCCAGAGGACCGACATCATCGGTTCGCCTTGGGCGGGCGCGGGGCATTGCGGCGCAACGATAAGAAACGGCATCTCGCGGCCGGTCATGGCCTCTTTGATCGGGCCGTGCTTGATGGTCATCTCGATATCGTCGCCGCGCTCGCCCATGCCGTGCAGGAAAAGCATCAAGGGCCACCCGCGCGAGTCGTGTGCGTCTTCTGAAACTTCGTTATACTGAGGCGGAACCCACATTGCGTAGTTGCGTTCGGAGTCAGTGAATTCGCTCTGGAGCGAGTGCGTGACGTAACCGGTTTCGACCGGCTCGGCGCGG
>JAJFLK010000546.1 GCA_021772735.1 Candidatus Sumerlaeota bacterium
CCCGCCCCTCGGCCCACCCGCGATATTTCCTTCTTGCGTCCTGCTGGCGGGCGTAGTCGTCCAGTGCGCGTTGCGTGAATTCCGTCATCGGGCCGGTGCGCAGTTCCACCGCGCCGGATTTCCCATCACGGCCAGATTCCCCGTCGTTCCCACTTTCCTCTTCGCTCCCGGATTCCCCGTCGTGCCCAAACTCCCCGTCGCGGCCGACGCCGCGTTCGCTGCGATATTCGAAATCATCGTGCGAGCGGGTGTATTGCCACGACCGGTTATCGCCCGCGCGCGCGAGGCCTTTGTATGAATCGCTTCCACCCGCATCGAGGAAGAATCCCAGCGCAGGGGCGTCCTCCCGCATCGTCCCCCAGCCGCTCAACTTCGCCGCGCCAAACGCCGTCGCGGAGCGTTCGCCCGACGTGATCTCATACGCATCGTCGCCCGCGAGATCGATGAAGAACCCCCAGCCGTTCTCGTTGCCCGCGCCCAGCGCGAGCCTCTGCGCGCGGTATGTATCATCGCCTTCCATATCCAACAGCCAGCCCAGGCCGAAGTCATGCCCGAGGCCCTGCGCCGCCTGCATGACCGCGGTATATCGGTCATTGCCGGAGCGGTCGATCAGCATCCCGACCGCCCGGTGTGCCGAAGCGCCTTGCGCATAATAAACGGCGTCGTAAACGTCATCGCCCGCGTCATCGATGAGCAGCCCGACGCCCCCGAGGAAGCCGCTCCCTTGCGCGAAAACTCCGGCTGAATATCGGTCGTTGCCCGCGCGATCGTAAAGCAGACCGACGCCGCCCGGGACCGGTTTGCCGTCTGCCGAATCGGCGCGGAAGCCATCGCCCATGCCCTGGCCGAGTGAGGCGTTGTGCTCGCTCGTCTGCGCCGAGGGGAAGAAAAGTTTCTCGTCGTTGAGCCGATAGACGTCATTGCCGCCGTCATCGAGCAGCACGCCGACGCCGAGGTTTTCGCCCGCGCCCTGACTGCGCGTGACCGATTCGTATTCGTCGTTGCCCGCGCCATCCCAGAGCACGCCCAGCCCGGCCCAGCTCGCGCCCTGCGCGTGCGCGATGGCTTCGTATTTGTCATCGCCGGCTCGGTCGATCAGCACGCCGACGCCCAGCACGGCCCCGCCCATCGCGCACGAGATCCCCTGATAGTGATCGTTGCCCGCGCGATCCAGAGCGAACGAATAACCCGCCAGTGCGCCGCCCCAGAGCGGCCTTTGCGCAGCCTCGGCGACGCCTCCCTCTGCGCCAGCCAGGTATCGATCCGCGCCCGCCAGGTCGATGATGATCTGCACCGGCCAATCCGGCCCGCCTTCGGTGACCGCGGCGCGGTAGGTATCATCACCCGCCAGATCCACGATCAGAAGATGATGGCCCGCGAGCTTGCCGTCTTGATTTGCTCCGTGATCGTCATCGCGTTCCCCGCCGCTGATGACGACCCACCCCAGCGGGGTTTCGATACGCAGCGGCGCGGACAGAGCGGACATGCTTGCCATAGCAGCCTCGCCGCCCGCGCCGGACTCGATAAAATGCTCGAAGTCTTCGAGCGCAACGGCGAGGTCCTGCGCTCCGGCAAGCAGAAAATCGAAATCGATGCCGCGAATCAGCGGCCGCAAATCCAGAGTCGAATTGCCGATGCCCATTGCGGCGCGCAGAATCTCGCGAACCGGACTTTCCAATAAGTCCGTCCGCCCGCGAAACCGAACCGGCTCCAAAGCCTTCACCTGCCACTCTGCCGCCGCAGCCGAGGCCGCCAGCAGACGGGCGATCTCAAGCCGCCAGGGTGCTGGGATTCCCGCAATGCCCGCGCGCAGTTTATCGAGCTCATCGCCGGCCGGAGGCGCCACGCCCCGGACTTGGAAAATCGCGTCGATCGCCGTGATCAGAGGCTCGGGTGAATCGCCCAGCAACTTGTCGACGCCGCCGAGTGGATTGCCCGTGTAACCGCGCATGACGCCTGCCGGAGTCTGCCCCGCCGCCCGCAGGAGCGTCATCACGATCGAATGCGACCAATTGCGATATCCCGCCGTGAGGTGCCCGACGACGTAAGGCGCATCGAGCGGCCGCAGCATCAGCCGCGTCGCCAGCGGCGTGAAGCCGCCGGTCGAGCGTTGGAGCAAAAGGTTCGTCGCGTCCGGCGCGAGGTCGTCCCGCGTCAGGCCAAGCTCGCCGAGCATTGATGCGATGGGCTCGGCCGATGACGCTGCCGATCCATCCGTGCCCGCAGACCCGGATAATTCGTTCGTATTTTCTTGCGATTGTTCCTGCGCGTCGATAATCCCAAGCGGGCCACATGTCACGACCGCAACCCAAACGAAAAACCAACACGCTCGAAGCTGCGCGGGCGACTTACTCATCCGCCACCTTGACCAGTTGCTTGCCGATGTTCTCGCCCTTGAAGAGGCCGAGGAATGCGCTCGGCATTTTCTCGAAGCCGTCAACAATCGTCTCGCGGTATTTGATCTTGCCCTCGGCGACCCACTGGCCGAGCTGGCGCACGCCCTCGGGGAACTTGTTCAGGAAGTTCGTGACGATGAAGCCGCGAGCCGTGGCCTGATTGACAAGCAACGTGCCCAGCACGAGGCGCGGGCCCATCTCCGGGCGCTCGGCGTTATACATCGAGATCTGTCCGCAAATGCTGACGCGCGAGAAAAAATTGAGGTTCATGAACACCGCATCGCTCATCGCCCCGCCGACGTTATCGAAGTAGCAATCGATTCGCTTCGGACACAGCTCGGCGAGCTTGCCGGTGTAATCGTCCACTTCCTTGTAATTAAACGCGGCATCGAACCCCAGCTCATCGACGAGGTAATCGACCTTCGTCTGCGAGCCCGCCGAGCCGACGACCCGGCAGCCCCGAATCTTCGCGATCTGCCCGACGCACGAGCCCACCGCCCCGGCCGCGCCGCTCACAAAAACCGTCTCGCCCTCTTTGGGATCGCAGACATCGAGCAGGCCAAAGTATGCCGTCATGCCCGGCATGCCCAGCACGCCCAGCGTCGTCGAGATCGGCGCGAGGTTCGGATCGACCTTCGTCGCCATCGACGCCCCGCCGCCGTTCGTCACGACGTATTCGGTCC
This sequence comes from Candidatus Sumerlaeota bacterium, assembly GCA_021772735.1. Lineage (GTDB taxonomy): Bacteria > Sumerlaeota > Sumerlaeia > MVZB01 > JAJFLK01 > JAJFLK01. The sequence continues at coordinate 3,080 of JAJFLK010000546.1, forward strand.
AGCCGAAGAAACCCATGACGTGATCGCCCTCGGCATACGCCGGATTGCGGCTGGCGACGACCCGGCCGACCGTCCCGCCGACCATCACATCGCCGATGTTGACCGGATCAGCATACGAGCGCGCGTCGTTCATGCGGCCGCGCATGTAGGGGTCTACAGATAGATACAGATTCTTGACGACGAACTCGCCATCGGCGGGCTCGCGCAGCTCCTCGGTCACGAGCTCGAAATTATCTTCGGTCGGCGTGCCCTTGGGCCGCGAAGCCAGCGTGAAT
>JAJFLK010000547.1 GCA_021772735.1 Candidatus Sumerlaeota bacterium
GCTCCGGTCTGGTAGCACACGGGGCCGGACGATCATCAGTCAAATGCGGGGCGGGACAATTGAGCGGAACACTTCAAGCCGACCTGGGAGGGGATGCCGGCGACGGGACGTGCGATCCGCGCGGGCTCACTCGCGCGGCAATAGCCGACATTCAGACCGAGAAACTCACCCGGCTCGTGCGAGAGTGCGCCGCCTCCAATACGTTTTATCAGGCGAAGTTCGCCGAGGCGGGGCTCGACCCGGACCGAATTCAATCCCAAATCGCGACGCTGGACGATCTGACCCGCCTGCCGCTGACGACCAAGGCCGAACTGGTCGAGGATCAGCGGCTCCATCCTGCCTACGGAACGAACCTGACATATCCGATCGATCGTTACGTCCGGCTGCATCAGACCTCCGGCACCACCGGCGATCCGCTACGCTGGCTCGATACCGCCAACAGCTGGAATTGGTTCATGCGCTGCTGGCAGGTGATCTACGACGCGGCGGGAGTTGAGCCAGGCGACCGATTGTTCTTCCCCTTCTCCTTCGGGCCGTTCCTGGGATTCTGGGCCGGTTTTGAGGCGTCCATCCGGCGCGGCAACCTGACTCTACCCGGCGGGGCCATGGCGACCGAAGCGCGGCTCCGATTCATGCTCGCCAACGAGGCGACCTTTGTCGCCTGCACGCCGACTTATGCACTGCACATGGCCGAGGTCGCGGCCGAACAGGGCATCGACCTAGCTGCTTCGGCCGTGCGCGGCGTCGTCGTCGCCGGGGAGCCGGGCGGCAATATCCCCGAGACCCGCCGGCGGATCGAAACGGCCTGGGGCGCCCGCGTCTTCGATCACTCCGGGCTGACCGAGGTCGGCGCTCTGGGCTTCGAGGCCGTCGAGGCTCCCGGCGCTCTGCACCTGATCGAGACCGAATGCATCGCGGAGATCATTGATCCCGAAACAGCCCAGCCCGTCGCCAAGGGCGAACGCGGAGAACTCGTCCTGACCAATCTGGGACGGCTCGGCAGCCCTCTGATTCGATATCGCACCGGCGATCTGGTCCAAATCGATACCGAGCCATCTCCAAGCCCGTGGCCTTTCATCCGCCTGCGGGGCGGGATCCTGGGTCGCGTCGATTCGATGGTCATCATCCGTGGAAACAACGTTTACCCCTCGGCTCTCGAAGCGGTGATCCGCCGATTCGATGAGATCGGCGAATACCGCGCCGAGGTGATGACTCGCTCCGGATTGGCGATGCTCACTCTGACCGTTGAAGCTCGAGGCGATTTGGGCTCAAATAGGGTGTCCTCGATGAGCGGGGGGAGGGAAGACCTGGCCCGGCGCGTTGCCGAGTCGGTTCGCGAGAGCCTGAACTTCAGGCCTGAAGTTGTGATCGTCGATCACGGCACATTGCCGCGCTTCGAGCTCAAGGCCTCGCGGTTCATCGTCCATCCCTCGTACTCGGAGATCGATTGAATGAAGATCGCGACAGCCTCGCGACTATTGGAAGGAGCCTGACCTTGCGACGAATTCACATGACCGTAGTTTGCAGCGCCCTGGCGCTATCCCTTGTCCTCACGGCGGCCCCGCGCCGCGGCGCGGCGCCGCCGCTGGATGGGAATCAATGGCCGACCTGGCGCGGCCCGGACAACACCGGGGCCTCACGCCTGACCGGCCTGCCCGATAAATGGGAAAGCATCGATGACGACATCGTCGTCTGGAAAAACGACCTGGGTGGACGAAGCACGCCGGTCATCCATGACGGCCGTCTCTATGTCATCCGCTTGGCCGGGGATAAGATCAGTTGGCAGGAAGAAGTCGCCTGCGCGGACGCGCTGACCGGCGAAATCCTCTGGCGCGACGGTTTCAACATCTTCCTCACCGACATCCCTTCGGACCGAGTCGGCTGGTCGGCCGTGACGGTCGATCCCGAAACCGGTTACGTCTACGCTCACGGCATCCAGGGCATTTTCACCTGCTATACAGCCGCCGGCGAGATCGTCTGGCGCCGCTCGCTGACCGAAGAGGTCGGCCGCATCTCCGGCTATGGCGGCCGAACGCATACGCCGCTGGTCGACGGCGACCTCGTCATCCTGAGTTTCTTGAACTCAAGCTACGGCCCGCAGGGTCGCGGCATGCACCGCTTCGCCGCTTTCGATAAACGCACCGGCGAGATCGTGTGGTGGGGCGAGACCGGCAACTCGCCGCTCGATACGACCTTCGGAGTTCCGGCGGTCGCGATCATCAACGACATTCGCCAACTCATCGTTCCAGGCAGCGATGGCTGGGTTCACGGATTCAAGGTCGCCACGGGAGAAAAGATCTGGAGTTTCCAGCTTTCCAAACGCGGGATCAACGCTTCGATCATCGTCGATGGACATAAGGTCTTCGCCATGCACGGCGAAGACAACATCGACAACACGCAGTTCGGGCGGATCGTCTGCATCGACGCGCGAGGCACGGGCAACGTCACGGCGACGCACGAAATCTGGCGGCTCGATGGCGTGCTGACGGCTTATGCGTCGCCGGCTCTGGCCGAAGGTCGGCTCTACGCCGTGGATAAATCCGCCAACCTGTTCGCCCTGGACGCCGAGACCGGCGCGCTGAATTGGAAATTCAACTACGGGCGCGAAGGCTGGGGTTCGCCCTCCTGGGCCGACGGCAAGATTTACATCCCCGAGGTCGACGGCGAATTCCACATCATCAAGCCGGGCGATACGAGCGCCGAACTGCTCAGCTCGATCAGGTTTGAAGACCCCGACCGCGGCGTCGACATCCGAGGCTGCGCCTCGTTCGCTTATGGGCGGATGTATCTCCAGACCCGCACCGGAGTCTATTGCCTCGGACCCAAAGAGCCTGCCCTGGACGAGATTCCGATCGCCGCCCTGCCCGACCCTCTGCCCGGCTCCGGCGCCGCGACGCATCTGCAAATCCGCCCAGCCGAAGTTCATCTCAAGCCGGGCGAGCCGGCCGAATTCACCGGCGAGCTGTTCGACGATCACGGCCGCCTCCTGGGAACCATGGAAGACGGCGACGCACAGTTGGCCGGCCTCAAGGGCCGATTCGACGATGACACATTCTATCCCGCGAACGTTCCGGCCGGTCAGTTCGGCATGATCAAGTTCAGTAGCAATGGCCTCGAAGCGGCGGTTCGCGTCGTCGTCCGGCCCGAACTTCCTTATGAAGAGGATTTCGAGGGCCTCGAAGCCGGCTCGGTCCCGGGCCAGTGGCTCGGCGCATCGAAAGTCAAGTTTGAGACGGTCGTTGAGGAAGACGGCAATCACGTCCTTATGAAGAACGATTCGATCCGCTTCACGCGCGCCGAGGCTTACTTCGGCGCACCGGACCTATCCGAATATACGCTCGAAGTCGACGTCAAGCTGAGCGAGAAACGCCGCCGCATGCCGGACGCCGGACTCATCAACAGCCGATACTGGTTCGATATCCGAGGCAACGATCAGGAACTGCGAATCGTTACCTGGGTTTCGATGCCGCGCCTGCTCGTCACCATCCCGTTCGAGGCCGATCCCGACGTGTGGTATCGCATGAAGTGCCGTGTGGATTATGGAGACGACGGCTCGGCCCATGTGCGTGGCAAAGCCTGGAAGCGCGACGAAGCCGAACCCGAAGGCTGGATGATCGAAGCCGCCGATCCGAACCCGCATCGCTCGGGGGCGCCGGGGCTGGCGACCTTCTCGCTCGCGCCGATCTTTTACGACAACCTCAAACTCACGCCAAACGCAGACGACGGCTGAATCAGATCCTGGGCTTGAAAACTGCAATTCACGATAATCGCGACACCGGCAATGGAGAGAACTGAAAAATGAAACGAACCACGGCAACCCTTGCGTTGCTCCTGACGATAAGCTTCGCGGCAGGGGCGGCCCGCGCGGCGGATTGGCCCATGTGGGGCGGCTCACAGGGCCACAATATGGTCAACGCCAACGAGACGGGTATCGCGACCGAGTGGTCGATACCGGACGAGGGCCTGGAAGGCGCGAGCAATATCAAGTGGCGCGCGGCGCTCGGCTCGCAGAGTTACGGCAATCCGGTCATCCACGAAGGCCGGCTTTTCCTCGGCACCAATAACGGCGCGGAACGCAATCCGGAGATCACCGGAGACAAGGGCCTCGTCATGGCCTTCGACGAAGCCACCGGCGAACTGCTCTGGCAATTGG
>JAJFLK010000548.1 GCA_021772735.1 Candidatus Sumerlaeota bacterium
CGGGCGTGCGCAGGGTCGAGGTGGATATGGAGACCGGCGGAGCCGCGATTTACTCCGACGCGAGCGAGGCGCCGGGGATCGAGGAAGTTATCGATGCCGTCGGGCGGAGCGGTTTTCGCGCCGAGGCGAAATGATTTTGCATCAAAGGATCGAGGAGGTCAGTTGATATGAGAGAGCGACGAGTGACGACCGCGAGAATTCTATTTTGGATCGGCATCGCAAGTTTGACGGCGGGCGCCGCCAGCGGGGCGCGCGCCGAGGAAGGCAAGGGCAAGGTGCTGCAAGAACTGAAAAGCGTCGATGACCTGAAAGGTGCTTTTGATGCGGCCGAGGGCGTGCCGCGCTATGTGCTGCTTCTCTCGCCGACCTGACCTATGTGCGTTCAAGGCGCCCGGTGGGTGCAAGAGAATATGTTGGAAGCGCATGCCGAAGAGAAGTTTCGTATGATTGTGATTTGGGAGCCGATGCTCCCAAGCGACGGGAGCAGCCGGATGAAGCCGTCGATGCTCGATGACGAACGGCTCGTGCAGTATTGGGATCAGGAACGCGTGACCGGGAAATGGTATACGGCCAACGCCAAGGACTGCCCGAATCTGGGCGCGGTGGCGTGGGATGCGTTTTACGTCTATGGCGCCGACGGCAAATGGGATGAAGTGGCGACCCAACCGATCGCGTGCGGGACTCCGGTGATTCAGGCCAAGGACGAATTAGCTGAAGCTTTTGACAAGTTGAGGGCTGGCAAAGGCGCGAAGTGAATCCGTGGAAACTTCGACCGGCAGAACGCGAGTGAGGCTCGGTAGGGGAGTTTCTCTAATCGAGTTGATGATCGTCGTGGCGATCGTGGCGATCCTGGCGGTCATCGCCCTGCCGAACCTGCTGCAGGCGCAGGTGCGCGCGAAGGTCGCGCGGGCGAGGGGCGATTTGCGGACGTTCGCGACAGGTATTGAAGCTTACCTCGTTGACACCGGCGCGTATCCGCCGAGCGAAAGCTTCCTGGCGACGGTCGATCTCCGCCGGCTCTCAACCCCAGTGGCGTATTCGACGGACGCCGCAGCGCGCGATCCGTTTGGGACTCCCGCGATCAACCTGCCCGGTGGCCCGGCGCCGAACGCGCCTCGAGGCTATGCGTACACGGCATACAACGCCGGATCGCGGTTCTTCGAGTTCGAGCCGCCGGCATGCAGTGCGGTGCCCTTCACGGGATGGGGCGTCATGAGTCAGGGGCCGAATCAGAAACTCGACGGCGCGGCCTCGCTTGTTTTCCGCTCCTGCCCGCTAGCGCCGGCGGTATTTATGGACGATCTCGCCGGGCGTATATACGACCCGACCAACGGCACGATCAGTCGAGGAGATTTGATTCGATTCGGCGGCGCGACCCCGGCCATCGTCCTTCAGGGAACACCCTGACCCTTCCCCGTAGGCGAGCCGTCAGACGGTCCGGGAGGCCCAGCGCGGGACGCGTCTTCAATAGTCTCGATCAAACGATGATTCGCCTCAGGGATCCGAAGCTCGCGCAGCGCGGCGAGCGTTACCCATTGCAGGCGGCTCGCCGAGAGTGCGCGTGGCTCCTCGTTCGGCCCGAGGTCGCAGAGGACAGGCCAAAGCCGGACTGAGAAATTGCCGTAATCGTGTTCGATGGGGTCGAGCGAGCGAAGCGGCTCGACGCTGCATCCGAGTTCTTCGCGGCACTCGCGCTCGGCGGCCTCGGCGGGAGATTCTCCGTGCTCGATCTTGCCGCCGGGGAATTCCCAGAGGCCGCCCAGCTCCGCCGACCCCGGGCGAAGCGCGATAAGATATCGACCTTTGCGCTCGATCGCGGCCAGGGCGATTTCCTTGGGCTCGTTCACGAGTTGCCACTTCTCGCTGGTTTCCATGCGCCCGGTGCGTCCCGCTATCCTCCAGCGCCCTGAATCTGATCAGGCCAGCGCGACCGGCCGGTTCAGGGTCGAGTAATAGAAACGCTCGTACGTGGGGACGATGAGATCGGGCGAGAACCGGCCCAGAACCTGCCGGCGGCCTGCGATGCCCATAGTGCGGCGAGCCTCGGGGTCGCGCAGCAGGGCGATGGCGGCGTCGCCCATGGCATCGGTGTCACCGACCTCGCACAGGCGACCATGCTCGCCATCGTTCATGACCTCGGGCAGTCCGCCCGCGCGGGCGCCGATGACTGGAACCTCGCTGGCGAGCGATTCGGCCGCGGCCAGACCGAAGGATTCGCCGTCCGAGGGAAATAGAAACAGGTCGGCCAGCGGGAAGATTTCATGGATGTCCCGGCGTTCGCCGAGGCTCGTGACGTGGTCGCTCAAGCCGAGTTCGGCGGCGAGGTTCAGCGCAAGCGGAAGCTCGGGTCCGTCGCCGACCAGAAGCAGATGGGCGGGTATGGCCTCGCGCACCCGGGCGAAAGTTCGGATGACATCCGGGAGCCGTTTAACGGGTCGGAAATTAGAGACGTGCAGCAGGAGGGCCTCGCCCTCGGCCGCAAAATCGGCGCGCTCCAGCGTGCTTGCGTCGGGCGTATAGAGGTCCGTGTCGATGAAGTTGTAGATGACGTTAAGGCGATCGCAAATGTCGAAGTACTCGCAGGTGCGGTCGGCCAGCCAGTGAGAAACGCACGTGAGAAGTGTGGATTTATCGAGCCCGAGCTTGACCGCCGGGCGAAACGCCGGGCTGTTTCCGATCAGAGTGATGTCCGTCCCGTGCAGCGTCGTGACGATGGGCACCCGCTCCGAGGGATTGAGCATTTCGTTGGCCAGATATGCACAGAGGGCGTGCGGCAGCGCGTAGTGGACGTGGAGTATGTCCAGGTTGGCTTCGCGGATGATATCGGCGATGCGCACCGAGCAACTGATTGCGTAGAGCGGACCCAGGAACAGGGGATACTCCATGGTGTCGATTTCATGGTGGTGAATGTTGGGGTGATTATCGCACAGCAGCCGGAACGGGCGGGAGTAGCTGATAAAGTGAATCGTGTGGCCGCGCCGGGCCAGGCATTGGCCCAGCCCGCTGGCGACCGCGCCCGAACCACCGAACGTGGGGTAGCAGACGATGCCGATGCTGAGCGGAGATTCGATCAAGGTTGCAGAATCCTGTTCACAGCTCGCGCCGCGAGATATCCAGCAACGGCCCGGCCCCGGAGCATGGTGAGGCAGATCGCGTGGGAGCCGATGGGTC
>JAJFLK010000549.1 GCA_021772735.1 Candidatus Sumerlaeota bacterium
GCGGGAAGTCGCTCAATTGGCGGAGAAACTCCTCGTCCAGCTCATCGCGAAACAAGAGCCAGCCGTTTCGCACCAGCGGCTCAAGCCCCAGGATTCGCATCCGCTTGTTCGTCCGATGCACCACGCCGCGCACTTCCACATCCCAGCGCTTGCGCCCGCGCCGGCGCCGCGCACGCTCCTCGTCGATCGGCTCGAGCATTTGCTTCTGGAAGGCATTGGCTTCGATCGCGAATTCGGCGTATCCCCATTGTTCGTGGAGATCGAAGATCTGATCGATCTGCGCCGACGGCCCCGCGCGTTCGAGCCACGCCCCGAGGACATAGATGTATCCGACCGAATCAACACCGACGGTCACGATCGCGGCGAAGTCTCCTCCCGCCTTGCGCGCGGTCGGCGCCTTTCCGGTCGCCGGGTCAAGGAAGCCATAGATCTGAAGTTCGTCGAGTCCGACCTCGGGGGTCTGCCCGCCCGCGTCGTCGCTGAACGCCGCCCCGATCGTCAACCGCCCCTCAGCGAGCGAGAACTTGCGCAGCCGCCTCATCGGGAAGCACGTCGCGTCGTCGTCCTGAGGCTCATTCTGTTTCTCCTTGTTGAAGGCGGCCTCACCGCGCGAGGCGCGCATGAGCTGCAAATCGTAGTAGGATTCTTTTTCTTCCCATAGAACCCGGGCGCCCAGGTCCATCGCTTCGCGGCGCTCTTCGTAGAACCGCCGCGCGTCCTCGGCCCGCTCGGGATTGTTCAAATCGAAAAGAATTTCCCGCCAGCGATCCCATAGCGATTGATCGCGCGCCTCGGCGACGATCGAAGCGAACTTGACCATCTCCACTTCGGGCCGCTCGCCAAGCCGGGCGGGCAGAGCCTCGGGATGCATGAGCGTTCCGATCAGATCGATGTTCGTATATCCGTTGCCCAGATTCTCGACGACTTCGCACATCCAATCGTTCAGGCCGTTTCGATACAGCGCGCCCAGGACGCGAGCGCTGGATTCGACATCGTCCAGCACGATCCACGTCGGCCGCCAGGCGCCGAAGGTCAGTCCGCGCAGTTCGGACCCGGCCGAGAAGGCGTCGATCCGAACGCCATTGAAAATGATCGTGGAATCCGTCGAACGCTTCAGCGTTGCCAATTCGGGCTCGAAGGCGGCGCGGATCAGCATGTTCGTCTCCAGTTGCTGGCGGATATTAGCCAGCTTGATCGACGCCTGACGATGCGTCGCGGAGATGAGAATAATGTAGGGGTCGGTTCGATACAGAAGGGCATGCAGCGGAAAAACAAGCGAGATGAGACTGGTCTTGGCCGCGCCGCGCGGCGCGACAATGACGTCGATCTTGCCTCGGCGTTCGGGAGGGTCAAGTTTCGTTTTCTCGGCGCGCCGCGCGAAGAGATGCTCGTGCAGTTGATTCCATTCGAGCCGGCAAATGTCGGAGAGAAAATACTCGGCGAAACCCTTTAAGTCATGACGACCCGCTGATTTGCTCAGCGCCATCCTCTTCTCGAGCCCACTGCTTTTCCATTCGCTCCATAAACTCTTTATTGTGGGCTTCGATCTTTTCGGCCATCTCGCTTCGCTCATTGCGCTTCCGATCTTGTAGTTTGATTCGAAGCTCGATCAATCTGCCCAGGATCATCAGGGCCGAGTTCAGGGCGGTCAGCTTGACCGGATCGTCGGCCCCCTCGGCTTCGGCCATGGTCATCCACTTCTCGACCAGCGGCTCGGTCCGATCGAGCCATCGCTCGTATCGCTCGTTGCGCTGCACAGTTCTCAATTCGCTCGTCTCTGGCACGGTTCACACCTCCACGGTGTGAATCTTATCCGAGTAACAGCGCGATGCGTTACGCCATGCGGACGCTTGCCGACTCTTGCAAGACCTTAATATTTCGAAGGATGATCATTTCGGGGCGCATACCGGGCCTAGCTATCGGTAACAATCGTCGAGCCGCCGGCGAGCCGGAGCATCGCGAACAGGGCATCGAGCGAAACCGGCTTGGGCAGCCAGTGATCGACGCCGCGCCCGGCGAGATATTCCGGCGTGAAGTCGTCAGCCCAGCCCGAAGAAAGAACGACCAAGGTCTCGGGATGGCGCTCTTTGACGAACGCCGCGACATCCCACCCGGGGCGATCCGGCATGCTTAAATCGGTTATCACAAGATCGAATTTGCCTGATCTGAGCGCCTCGATCGCCGCTTCGGCACAATCGGTCTCGACAACCTCGTGCCCGGGTTCGCGCAGCACATCGCCGATCAATTCGCGCACGCTTTTCTCGTCCTCGACGACAAGCAACCTGAGCGGCGAACCTCGACTGGGCTCGGGCTCCGGTTCGATCTCGGCTTCGAAGGCGTTGTCCGGTGCAGGCCTCGACGAGAAGGCCACGACTTCGGGGAAATATAGCTCGAACGTCGTGCCGATTCCGAGCTTGCTGCGTGCCCGAATCCGCCCTCCGAGTCGAGTCATGATGCCGTAAATAATGCTCAGCCCCAGGCCCGTGCCACGCTCTTTCTTTGTCGTATAGAACGGCTCGAAAATCTTCTCGGCGATGAACCGCTCCATGCCGATGCCTTGATCGCTTACGTCGATGAAAAATCCATCGTCGCCATCGACTCGCCGAGATCGGACGGTGACGACGCCGCCTTCGGGCATAGCGTCGAACGCGTTGACCAGCAGGTTCGTAAATACTTCGCGCAGCTCCGTGGGATTCGCCATCGTCCCCAACGCGCGGTCCACGTCAATTTCGACCGAGAAATTCACGCCGAGCCGCAGGGCTTCATCCCTCCAGCGTACTCGCGTCAGTTCCACGCAATCCTCGATCGATTCACGGACATTAACCGCAGTGGCATCGATCTTGGACATGTGCCGCGAGAACTCTTGTATCCGGCGCACGGTTTCGGCGCCGTCCGACGCCGCCTGATGAATCACATCCAGTCCGCTGCGTACGCTGTCATCGGGGCAGGAGCGCAGGATTTGCTCGGTGCGACCGAGAATCGCACTGAGGAGATTATTGAAGTCATGGGCTACACCGGTGGCCATCTGTCCCATCGCGCTCAGGCGTTCGGCCTTGACGACCTGGCTGCGCGCTTCGGAAAGTTTCACTGCGGATTCTTCGATTCGATCCCGCGCATGACGAAGCTCGACGAGCGTATGGAACTGCGTCTCGAATTCGGCAGGCGTTACGTCCTCGTTCAAGATCGCATCGGCGCCCGCGTCCCAGGCCTCGCCGTCTCGGAGTGATGATCCCGCAGCCCGGATAAAAATTCGCGGGTGAAGGCTCTCCAGCTGGCGTCCCTTGCATTTCTCAAGCACATCAAGTCCCGTTCCTTCGGACAGATTCTCGTAGACGAAAACTGCCATTGGATCGTTTTTCGTTAAATACTCAAGCGCCTCTTTGCCGTCGTTTAAGAGACGCAACTCAAAATACCTGGGGTCGGCGATCACGTCATGAAAACTCAGCGTCTCGGGCTGCGGATGGACGATCGCAATCTGGCGCCGTGTCGAATCGCTCGCAGCCACGGCTGAGTCATCGCGTGCCTCGTGCCCATCCGTATCGGCGCGATCGTTAAAAACACAGACGCGATTACGACCCAATCGTTTGGCCTGATACATGGCGCGGTCCGAATACTGAAGCAACTGCGTGACATCTTGAACTTCAGGCTGATCCGCAGAGGCCACGCCGAACGATGCGGTGATGTCGATCGAGAACGGGCCTTCGGAAAAGACCATCTTCTCAATCGCCTTGCGCAGTTTTTCGGCCACGCCTGTCGCCGCGCGAAGATCCGTATTGGGAACAATGCAAAGAAATTCCTCGCCACCGTATCGCCCGACGGCATCACTGCGTCGCATCAATGCCTGAAGCTTGCCCGCAAATGCCGAGAGAATCCGATCGCCGAGCGCATGACCGTAGGTGTCGTTGATGTTTTTGAAGTGATCCAGATCGATCATGATGCACGAGAGCGGCTCGCCGGTGCGCTGGAACCGCCGGAACTCGACATCCAGCGCGGTCATCACGTGCATCCGGTTATACGTTCCGGTCAGGGCGTCGGTCGTTGATATTTTCTCAAGCCTCACGATCCGGCGATGCTGACGCCTGAGCATCTCGGCGGCTCGAAAAGCGCTTGCCAGGACGCGCTCCCAGCATTCTTCGCCCGAAACAGAGTCCAGGCCCAGGTAGAGCCGCTCGCTGGCCGGCTCGGCGTCGCAGAACTCCTCTGCGCCCTGGAGTCGGACGCGCACGATGTGCTCTTGCAGCACATCCCACTGAGCGACGAGCTGCCTCTCACCTTCGGCGAGCGATTTGCCTGTCCCCAGCCACACGTCCGGCACGAACTCCCCGCGCTCGGATTCCAGCTGCCAGCCGCGCCGCGCCGCGATCGTCTTAAGACGTTGCTCGGCCTCGGGCGTCATGCCCGTTGCCAGCAATATCTTGTCCTGTGGTGAAGTCTGTGCCATGCGCGACGCGGTGTCCTGCGTGCAAGTCTGGTACGCGGCTGCAGCCGAGCTGCAGTCGCAGATACCCCCAATCTTAGTTTCGGCCTTGAAATGCTTGAACTTAAGAGTTTCGACGCGAGGCCCGGATGTGGCGTAATTGACGCGGATCAGCCGCGTGACGTATCGCGTTGGCGATCGACGGGGTAAGAGCCGAGGACTCGCAGGAAATTGCAGTGCCGTTCGAGGCGATCGATCGCCCGGCTGACCTTGGCGTCGCTGGTGTGGCCATCGACATCGACGAAAAAAATGTAATCCCATGCCCGACGCCGGGTCGGACGCGATTCGATCTTCGTCAAGTTGATCTTGCGATCACTGAACGGCTTGAGCAGGTGATACAACGCGCCGGGCTCATCCTTGATCGAGAACATAATCGAGGTGCGGTCATTGCCCGAGGGCTTGGGCGCCTGGCGTCCAATGACGAGGAATCGTGTGACGTTGTCTCGAGTATCCTCAATACCGCGATCAAGGATGGGAAGATCATAGATTTCACCGGCCAGGGACGGCCCGATCGTCGCCGTCGTCGAGCTGCGCCGCGCGCGCCGAGCGCCTTCGGCGGTCGATGCCGTTTCGATCTGCTCGGCCTCGGGCAGATTCGCGCGCAGCCAGTTTCGGCATTGAAGCAGGACCTGCGGGTGCGTGCAGACGCGGCGGATTCGCCCCAGAGCACCCCGGCACAGCAGATTGTGACGGACCGGAATATAGACCTCAGCGCAGATCGAAAGGTCGGACTCGATCAGCTCGTCCAGCGTCACATGAACGACGCCGCCGCTTGAGTTCTCGACCGGCACGACTCCGAAGTGGACCCGGCCCTTATCGACCGCCGCGAAGATATCGGTGATGCTGAGGAAAGGCTTGAACTGCGGAGAACGGCCGAACGCGCGGCGCGCGGCGATCTGGCTGAAAGTTCCCGCAGGGCCCAGGAAGCCGATCTTCTGCGGCGCCTGGAGATTCAGGCAAACCGAAAGAATTTCGCCGAAAACATCGCGCAATCCCTTGGCGGGAAAGTCGCCCGACCCGCGGCCGCTGATCCCGTTTAGAACCGAGAGGTGCCGCCCCGCGTCGAAGAACTGCGCGCCCTTGGCTGTCTTGACCTCGCCGACGCGGCCCGCAATCTGCGCCCGCCGGTCGAGCAGGGCAATAATGGCCTGATCGACCTTATCGATCTCGCGGCGGCAGCCGGGCAGCGTGCGAGGCAGCGGCCGCTCTTGCGCGGCGCACGCTTCGTCCAAAGCCTGGCCGAGGTGATCGACCGGCCTGGCGCGCGAGCTGGATTTCTTCTTGGCTGCCATGGGTTTTGATGTCGGAAAGCCCGTCTAAACTCGATTCAATTCAATCGGCGACGCCGGTGCGCTCCGCGATGCGCAGGCGATTGACGTTCATCGATCCGCGAAGAGAATGGCAGCGCCCCTCAAGCATGCCCGCGTCGACCTCTTCGAGGCGCGTGGTCGAAAACCCCTCGACGACAAATGATGCCATGCAAGAGCCGACGACCACCGCCTGGCGCATGCTCTCTTCGGAAATTTCTCCTGCATTCGCCAGGAATCCGGAAAATCCTCCGGCGAAAGAATCACCCGCGCCTGTGGGGTCCACGACCTCTTCAAGAGGCACGGCCGGCGAGGAGAAGAATCCATCACGGTTGAACATCAGAACTCCGTGCTCGCCCTTTTTGATGATGGCCCGCTTAAGCCCGAGATCGAGCAGAGACGCAGCCGCCTTGGGCAGCGACGTCGTATCGAACAGCATGCGCGCTTCGGTTGAATTCATCAGCGCGATATCGACGCGCTTTAAAACCTCGATCAGCGCGTCGCGTTTGGATTTGATCCAATAGTTCATCGTATCGCAAAGGACGAGCTTCGCATCGGGGACTTGATCCAGGACGGCGAGCTGTACCTCGGGGTCGATATTGGCCAGAAAAACAATACTATCTTCGCAAAAAGAGGCCGGGATTTTGGGCCGGAAATCGCTGAAAACGTTGACCTGCGTATCGAGCGTGATCGCCTCTTCCATCATCCCCTCGTAACGGCCCCTCCAGCGGAAAGTCTTTCCGCCATCGATGACCTCAACGCCTGCCGTATCGATCCCCCGCGAACGCAGACGGTTAAAGTGCGCTTCGGGAAAATCATCGCCGACGACCCCGACGATATCGACCGGGGCGCACAGACTCGCCGAGATCGAACCAAAAACAGCAGCGCCGCCGAGAACGCCCTCCTCATCGCCGAAGGGCGTCTGAACATCATCGAGCGCAATGGAGCCGACTATCAAAACCCGTCCGTTCATACTTCTCTATCCCAAACCGCAAAGGGAATTGGATCGCAAGGGCCCAGCAGGACGCCCCCCGCAAAACCGGGCGCTCGACATCGGCGAGCGCCCTGATGAATCCGTCCATATGTTCAGCCAGATTCGCCTTATCAAAAAGCTTTTACGGCGATGGATCAAGAAAAAAGCGGGTGACGACTGCCCGACGCTGCACAAACCGACGGCCTTGAAAGGCCATGCCGGGACGGTATAACAGGGGGCGCCCGGAGGCGGGAATCCCTCCTCGGCCCCATCGTCATGGGTCAATCAAACCGCAGGCAAAAAGCTGATCGGCGGCTATGAGCCAGATTCCACGGACAAATTTTGAATCGAAGCAGAAGATAGATGTCTGATCAAATCGACAAGAATCCCCCGATCCCCGCACCGAGACCGGGCCCGCTGGCGGCCTTGCCCGTGGCTATCGTCTTCGGCCTCTCGGCGGGCCTGATCGACGGCTCCATAACATTCAACACAACGCGCTCCCAGGCTATCGGTCTCATCGGCCCCTGGCCTCTCGTGGCCATCGCCGCGGGAGGTATCGGCCTCGCATTTTGGCTAACACGCCTGGTGGCTGAACGTTGGATCGCGAAAAGGTTCGGTCTGCGCCGCGAAGGCCTGGCACCCGCGGCCCTCGTCTTCTGGCTCGCGCTATTCTCGATTCTGTTCGCGACGAGTTTCCCGGCAATGATCGGCACCGGGCGGGCGAGAATCTATGGATCGATCTACCTCGTGGTGGCGGCATTTGGCGCGGTCGTGGCCTATCAATTCGCGATGGACCCGGCGCGATCGAACCGCTTTGCCTTCCCGTTGAAGATTCTGTTTCTGTGCGCCGTTCCCATTTCGGGGCTGGCCTTCACCAGCGCGTGGATCCACGGCGTCGAACCGGCGGCGGCTCAAGCCTCCGGGTTCATTTGGATGGATAAAGCATTCATTATATACGCCATCGTGATCGTCTTGCTTGGGGCGGTCTTCGCGGCTCGATGGCGCAACATTACTGCCGGCGCGGCAATCCTCGCCACGGCGAGTCTCGGCATCGCGTGGATCGGCTGGCACACGCAAACGGCCATCCTGATCGAGCGTTCACTCGGAGGGCACCCGGCGAGGGTTGGCGAATCCAGGGCGCCGGATCACGTCATCTTGATCACGATCGATACGCTGCGCGCGGATCATCTCTCGTGCTATTCGGACGACGCCCCTCCGACGCCGAATATAGATCAGCTCGCGACCGACGGCGTGCGATTTGCCCGAACCACAGCCCCCTCGCCATGGACCCTGCCCTCAATGGCCTCGATCGTGACGGGGCTTTATCCAGATACCCACCGGGTCACGGATCGGACGGCCCAGCTTGCGGGCGAAGCCGTGACCCTGGCCGAGTTTGTCCGCGCCGATGGATACGCCACAGCCGCAACGGTTAAAAATCACTTCCTGCGGCCGCAATACAATTTCCTCCAGGGATTCGGTCCATACACCTCGTTCCCACCCCATGTTCCGCCCAAACGCGGGAGTATCGGCGCGCTGATCGTACGATCGTACATCGAGAGCCTCCCGTTCGAGATAAGCGTCGAGAAGCAGGTCGACCACGCGCTCGATTGGTGCGCTCAGAATGAAGAATCAAAATCCTTTTTCTGGCTGCACACCTTCGACCCGCATTACCCCTACGAGCCGCCCGAGCGCTTCAGGCCGCCCGGGACTCCCCCCGAACGCATCGGTTACAGCTTCGATCGGATGTTGGAAATCCGGGGGGATAAGTTCACGCCGACCGATGTCGAGAAGGCCTGGATCCACCAACTTTATGAAGCTGAGGTGCGCCACGTCGACGAGCAGATCGGGCGACTCATCGAAGGCCTGCGGAGCCTGGGGGTCTATGACGAAGCGCTCATCGTCCTTACGAGCGATCATGGCGAAGAACTATGGGAACACGGCGAATTCGAGCACGGCCATACACTATATGAAGAGCTGCTCCACGTGCCTCTCATCATCAAGGGACCGGGCATCCCAGGGGGCCTCAGCGTCGAGACGCGGGTCTCCCCGGCAAGCGTCCTGCCGACCGTTCTTGATGTCCTCGAAATCCCTCATGACCGCAAGAGACTCGCGACGCCTTCGCTGGCGGCTCTGTGGAACGCGCCGGCCGAACGCTTCTACGAGCCTCCATTCGTCAGCAATCATCTGCTCTATAACGAAACGCAAGAGTGCGTGATCTTCGAGGACATGAAATATATTCATCCGCTGGGCGGATCGGCAGAGATGCTCTTCGACCTGGCGGCCGACCCGGCCGAGATGAACAATCTTGCGCCCGAGCGGCCTGACGCGCTCCCCAGATTCCAAGGCCTGATTGCGCGGCACCGGATGCAGGCCGAGGCGCTTCGAGGTATCAACGCCCTGGTCGAGACCGCAGAAGTGTCGCTCGACGAGAAATCCATCAAGGATCTGCAAGCTCTTGGATACCTGCGCTGAGCCTGCGCGCCCCTCCCCGGGCTCATCCCAGACCCATCCCAGGCTCATCTCGAACCGATCTTGAGCCGATCCACATCTCGCCCGATTCCGGACAATGTCAATCCGGCTTTGCTTTGCGCTGCGCAAGACGATAATATCCGGGGTTGGGCGCAAGCGATCCCCCGTCAACGACGGGTTTCATAAGCAACAAGTCCTGCCTCAAAGAAGTTCGGCCTCAAAGCATCGCATACGCGGTCTCATATCGGAACAACATGCCTTTCCCCCCAGAACGCATACGCAATTTCTCGATCATTGCGCACATCGACCATGGCAAGTCCACGCTGGCCGATCGTCTGATTGAAGAGACCGGCACCGTCTCGCGACGCGAGATGAAGGCGCAACTTCTGGATTCGATGGATATCGAGCGCGAGCGGGGTATCACGATTAAGGCGCAATCCGTTCGCATGCTCTACACCGCCAAAGACGGCGTGACTTACCAATTGAACCTGGTCGATACGCCCGGCCATGTGGATTTCAGCTACGAGGTTTCGCGTTCGATGGCTTCGTGCGAGGGCGCGCTTCTGGTCGTTGATGCCGCACAGGGGGTTGAGGCACAGACAATTGCCAACGCCAATCAGGCGTTCGAAAGCGGACTGGAAATCATCCCGATCATCAACAAGGTCGATCTGCCGAGCGCGGACGTCGACGGGACGAAACATGAAATCGAAGATGGAATCGGGATCGACTGCACTGAAGCCCTGGAGGTCAGCGCGAAGACCGGCCTGGGCGTGGGAAACATTCTTGAGGCCGTTGTCAATCGCGTGCCGCCGCCCGAGGTCGAGAAAGGCGCCGAAGACGGCCAGGTCCGCGCGCTCATCTTTGATTCCAGTTATGATAACTATCGCGGCATCATCACATACGTGCGTGTCATGCAAGGCGAGATTCGCAAGGGCGATCGCATCCGCTTCATGCAGACCAAAAAGGATTATGAGGTTCTGGAAGCCGGCTTCTTCAGCCCTAAAATGATGGCGGTCGAGTCGCTCGGCGCCGGTGAGATCGGATACATCGTCGCCGGGATCAAGGAAATCAGCGATGTTTGCGTCGGCGATACGGTCACCCTGTCGCGCTGCCCCGCGACCGAGCCCCTGCCGGGATACAAGGAGGTCAAACCTTTCGTCTTCTCCGGCCTCTTCCCGAGCTCGCCAGAGGACTTCGAACCCCTCGCCGAGGCGATGGAGAAAATCAAGCTCAACGACGCATCGTTCGTCTTTGAGAAGGAAACCTCCCAGGCCCTGGGGTTTGGCTTCCGCTGCGGTTTCCTCGGCCTGCTGCACATGGAAATCATTCAGGAGCGGCTCGAGCGCGAGTTCGAGCTGGCGCTGGTGACGACTGCGCCTTCGGTCAGCTATCAAGTTACCCTTGTCGACGGCGAGATTGTGACGATCGACAACCCGGCCAAAATGCCCGATCCGACGAGAATCCAATACGTCGAGGAGCCCTACGTTTCGGGCAAAATCGTCGTGCCGAGCGATTATACCGGCGCGATCATGAAGCTCTCCCAAAGCAAGAAGGGCGCTCAGAAGTCGATGAGCTACCTCAGTTCAAGCCGCGTGCTGCTCATCTACGAATACCCGCTGAGCGAAATCATATTCGACTTCTACGACAAACTGAAATCCGTGACGCGCGGTTATGCCTCTTTCGATTATGAGGTCATCGGCATGCGCCGTGCGCCCATGGTCAAAATGGACATCCTGCTCAACGGCGAGCCGGTCGACGCGCTCAGTTTTCTTGTCAACAAGGCGGACGCCCAAAGGCGCGGACGCGAGCTGTGCGAGCGCCTTCGCAAGGTCATCAGCCGCCAGCTCTATGACGTGGCGATCCAGGCCGCCCTGGGCGGAAAAATCCTCGCCCGGGAAACCGTGAAGGCCCTGCGCAAAGACGTCACGGCCAAGTGCTACGGCGGCGATGTTTCGCGCAAGCGCAAACTCCTCGAAAAACAAAAGGCCGGCAAGAAGCGGATGAAGCGAGTCGGCAATGTTGAGATTCCTCAAGAGGCGTTCATGGCCGTGCTCAGGACAGACGATTAGAGTTGTCTGGCCTGCAGAGTTCATAGGCACTCAGCGCGGGCCCGATGAGGTGTGGCCATTCGCCCGGCTCCGGGATATGATGTGGACACTGTCACGCATGTGACGTGCGAATCGGATCCTTCGGAGAGCACTTGCGTGTTCCGGGGATGGCGGTGCGGGTGCGAAGCCGGATTAGCGAGTTGAAATGACAAAGAAGAAAACAATCCTCGTCATCGACGATGAGCCCGACATCAGGGCAATCTCTGCTATCGCCCTGCGCTCGGCGGGATACAACGTCACGGAATCGGGCAACGGTCGCGAGGGCCTGCGCGCCATTCGCCAGTCCAGACCGGATATGATCATCATGGACCTGATGATGCCGGAGATGAACGGCATCGAATTTTGCAGGCGCATCCTTGACGAATTCAAAATGGACGATATGCCCGTTCTTATGATTTCCGGCGTGAATCGCAAAGCGAAGATCGTTGGCCAGTTCTTGGAAATGCCGCTCAAGCACAGCCACTTCGAGCCCAAGCCGGTCGAAGCCGATTTCATCCTCGGAAAAGTCGCCGAGATGTGCGGGCCCGCCGGCAGCGCAAAGCCGGAAACAAAGAAGAAGGCCGCTGCCGCGAGCGGATCGGCTGAGCCCAAACTGGGCCCTCGAACGCCATCGGCGGTTAAACCGAGCCGGAAAACCTGGACCGAAAAAGGTCCCAAAGCGCCCAAGCTCGATGAATCCAAAGGCCCGCGACTCACCATCCTTGTGATCGACGACGAAGAAGATATCCGTGCGCTGCTCAGCACCGCACTGGGCTTGCGTCACGATGTCGAGACGGCCGAGCACGGCATGGATGCGCTGGGCATGATCGATCGCGTCGATCCGGATCTGGTCATCTCCGACATCAACATGCCGGTCATGAATGGACTGGAAACCATCGAGGCGATCCGCCGCCATCCTCGCTACGGCGATATCCCCGTCTTCTTTCTCACCGCCGAAACCGATACAAATCTGCCGCGCAAAACCTACGACCTGGGCGGGAATCTATATCTGCGCAAGCCTCTGGATCCCATACGCTTGCTTAATCTGATTGATCGATTCGTCGCCGAAGTGCAGCTCACTCCGAGACCGCCCCGCAAGGCAGGCGACCCGACCGATGCGGGAGCTCCATCGGCCAAAGCAGGCGCCGGACCGGCGCAGGCTCGGCCCGGACGCTCTGACAAGGTCCGAATCCTGACGATCGATTATGACGCCGCGAACACGAAGCTCCTGAAGGCCCACCTGGAGGAGAACGGACCCCCCGGCTGCGAGACGCTTTGGACGGAGGATCTGCGCACGGGTCTTGGCAATCTGAACCGCTGGGAGCCGGATGTCGTTTTCTACAATCCGAGAAACCCCGGCATGGATGGAATTGCGTTCGCCCAGAATCTGAAAATAAAGAAGTTGAACGCTGGATTCGAGCTGGCGTTCGTCGGCCGGGAATTCTTTGAAGCCGACGCCGAATACAGCCAGAAGCGTTTCGGGCGCAACGTCATTAATATTACGCTGGGCGATCGAGAAGTCCGGAAGTCGCTGGTCAACGTCATCGAAGATGCGAGGACTCATGTAAGGCAAAAGAGCCTTACACTCGATCGTCTGCTGGCCGAGGATCAGTCCCACCGAGACAAGATCAAGCAGCAGCGAAACCGCGTGAGCCAGCAGCGGCATGATTTCCGCGAGAAATTCGCCAACTTGCAATCTTTCATCGACCGTGAGCCGTGGTGATCAAAGATACGGGTTAAGAGCCCGGCTACTGGGGACTTCCAAGGTCGATAGATCTTCTAAACCAAATGATCTGAACGCGATAGAGGCCAGCCCACTCGTGGGTTGCGCCTGCTCTCATCACTTTCGTTAAATTTTCGCCCCTTGACAGATTGTTAGCTTCGACTAAACTAGCAGAGACTTTGCCTGTTCCGGCCCGGTCCGGGAAGGCCAAGGACGCTCCCTTGTAGAAGGGCACGTCAGCGTCCGCTGAACCGTAGAAACGAGGATCTACTTGGTGGATCGAGCAAACTTCACATTCCGAAACATAGGCCCGCGCAAGAAGAAGATCATCTATTTCATCTCTACGGGTGATACTTGCCGCTCCCCGATGGCGGCATCTTACGTTCGTCGTCTGCTTGCCGAAGCGGAGATCGATACGTTCGACGTTCGCGCCGCTGGAGTCCTGACCGTAACCGGCTTACGGGCAAGCCAGGAAGCGCGCCAGATCATGGAATCTCAGGAAATCAATCTGAACACACATCGATCGAGCCAGCTTTCGCCCGAGATGATTCGAAGGGCGGACCTGATCCTCGGCATGACTCCGTATCATGTCCAGAAAGCTATTCGAATCAGCGAGGAAGCGCGCGGAAAGACATTCCTGCTTCAGGAATACACACGCGGCGGCGGCAAGAACGTCCAGATCCAAGATCCGATGGGCTGCACGCTGGAAGTGTTCAACCGCAGGTTCAAGGAAATCAGGCAGGGGTGCGACCGCCTGATGAAATCGACCTTCATTACCAAGCACGCTCCGGCGGCGGCAGTCAGTGCCATATCTACCGCAACCCCAAAAGCGGCAAGCAGCGCCAAGGCCGCGACGAAGGCCAAGCCCCCGACGAAAAAGGCCGCAGCGTCAATGACGAAAGCTGCATCACAAAAGGCGTCTGCGAAAAAGGCCACCTCCAAGAAAGTCACGACCAAGAAAGTCACGACCAAGAAAATCGCGACCAAGACGGCCACGACCAAAAAGGCCGCGACCAAAAAGGCCGCAGCCGAAGGTGATGCGTCCAAAAAAGCATCGACTTCCAAGCAGACTGCCTCGAAGAATGGCGGTGCAAAAAGCAAGACCTCAAAGAAGGCGGCGACCAAGACTTCGAAGACTGAATCAAGCTCCGTCAGGTCTCGCAAACGGACTAAATCGTCTTCAACCAAGTCCAAATCGACCGCGAAAACGACGGCCAAGCGCAGCGTCTGAGCTTTCCTCTTCAAGCCAGTCCGGTTGAGAGAGTACCCCCGCATCCATGGGCCTAAAAGTAGTCATTCCCGTCGCCGGCGTTGGCGAACGGCTCAAGCCTTCGACGCACACGCGGCCCAAGGTTCTGGTCCATGTCGCGGGCAAGCCGATGCTCGGGCATATCCTGGACGAGCTGCGCAAGTATGACGTGGACGAGATCACGCTGATCGTCGGCTATCGCGGCGATGATGTGCGTCGATACTGCACCGAAAATTTTCCGTTTCGTTTCTCATTCGTTGAACAGGAGACCATGGAGGGCCTGGGCCACGCCATCTGGCTGTCGGCCGAGAAGTTGCGCGGCCAGCCCGGGCCGCTGCTTGTCATTCTTGGCGATACGCTGTTCGAGGCGGATTTCGGAAAGATTCTGTCTTCGAGCGAAAATTGGATCGGCGTGCGCGAGGTCGAAGATCCGAGGCGATTCGGCGTCGTGGTCCTGGAAGACGACCATATCAAAACCATCGTCGAGAAGCCGAAGGATCCCCCGACCAAACTCGCCGTCGTCGGCATCTATGTTTTTCAGAATCCCGATGAGCTTTACTCGGCGCTCGATCACGTGGTCCAAAGCGACACGAGAACCGCCGGCGAGATTCAGCTAACCGACGCCCTGCAAAGGATGATCGATCACGGCTGCACGATGAAGCCGTTCGAGATCGAGCAATGGCTGGACTGCGGAAAGCCCGAAACGCTGATCGAGACGAACGGTCTCCTCCTGGAGCTGCTCGCCAAATCGAACGCCGTGGCCGAGCGCGAGGCCTTTGCCAACACGGTTATCATTGAGCCTGTAGCGATTGCACCGGGCTCGCACGTCGAGAATTCTGTGATCGGCCCCAACGTCTCGGTCGGCGCGCGCGTGCGGATCACCGGGTCGATCGTATCCGATTGTGTCATCTCGGATGATGTGGAGATCGCCGACGCGATCTTGCGCGAATCGATCGTCGCGGATCACGCTCGCGTGACCGGGTCCGCGGCGCGGCTCAATATCGGCGATGCTTCAGAGGTGCGGCTCGGTTAGGCTGCTAGCCCGAACCCGATGTGGGCTGCCTAATTGCCCGTCAGCTCGGAACGTCGATCATTGAGAAGATGTAGCTGATAGACAAGATCCATGGCCCGAAGGCTCTCTTCATGCGAGCCGTATCGAGTCTGCAAGAGGCGAGCAAACGCGCCCTGGATGGCGCGCGTCTCGTTCTCCGCGCCGGGCATGATCGGCGCGGCAAGCACGAAGCGAGTATAATCGAGCAGTGAATTTCGTTGGTCGTCGGGTTTCACGTCGGCCTCTTTCGAGCGGGATTCCCTGATGTACTTATCGGGTTTGCCCGGCGGTCTGATAATGAAAAGATGCGCAAGACGGGTCTCCGCGCGGCGCCGAAACGAAATTTGGGTGGACGGAGCGGGGGTCGGCCGCGAAAATCGGACGAATCGCATCCACCGGATGTAAGGCCGTAAGCGCGGGCATTATCCAGCTCGCGTTATTGAAAGCCAAATTCATCCCGGCGATTCAATCGCGGCGGCTAAAATCCGTCGGAGACCTCGAGGCCTCCTGAACTCTATCACGCATGGCAAAACCACACCGCCCATCTCCGCATACCGATAACGGGGTCTCGCAGCTCACGCAGACGATGCGTGAATATCTGAAATCAGCCTTCCGGTTGAGCGAAGGCGAGAGTGCGCTGACGGTGACCAGCTTGGCCGAATCCCAGGGCGTTGCGCCTGCCTCGGCCACGGCGATGGTCAAGAAGCTGACCGCGCTGGGTCTCGTCGAGCATCGCAATTACGGCTCGATCGCCTTGAATGACGCCGGAAGGCTCCAGGCACTGCTCGCGATTCGACGCCACCGCCTGCTCGAATGCTTCCTGGTTCAAATGCTCGGATATACTCTGGACGGCGTGCATGACGAGGCGCACAGCCTGGAGCCGGCGATCTCCGATACCTTCGAGCGCAAGATCGATACCGCCATGGGGCATCCCAAACGCTGCCCGCACGGCGATCCGATTCCGGATTCGAACGGCGTGATCGACGCCGAAGAAGGCTTCCCTCTGACAGAACTGACCGAAGGCCGACCGGCGCTCATTCTGCGCGTTCCGGGCTCGCAGATCGATCTGCTGCGCTACTTGATGGACTTGGGGATCGAACCCAAAATGCCGGTCTGCCTGATCAAGCGAGAACCATTTGGCGGTCCGCTTCATCTGAAACTCGGCACAGAGACGGTGATGCTCGGGCCCGAGGCGGCGAGAGCGGTTTATGTTTCAGAGTCGATCAACTGAGGCGAGAGGACCGAGCCGTCCAAGCGACTGATCTCCAGCCCGACCCCCGCTCTCTGGCCAATTCCAGGCAGTTCGTGGAGCTGGTGCGCTCGACTGGGCGTTGCTACTTCCGGCTCTTTCATTTCACGACGTTCACCGGCCAGGAAAACATCCCCCCCGAGGGGGCCGTCATCTTCGCGCCCAATCATCAATCGTATTACGATCCCATGCTCATGCAGTTCGGGCAGAACCGAATGGTCAAGTTCATGGCCTGGGAGGCGTTGTTTCGCATTCCGGTTTTCGGACAGCTCATCACGAACTGGGGCGCTTTCCCCGTCGATCCGCAGGGCAGGGGCGAAACACAGAGCTACCGAATAACGCTGCACTTACTCGAAAAAGGTTCGTCGGTCGTCATCTTCCCCGAAGGCGGACGCTCGTTCGGCACCGAGCTGATGCCGTTGCGCGAAGGCGTGGCGAGGCTGGCGATCCGAGCCGGCGTGCCGATCGTCCCCGTGAGGATCACCGGCGCGCATCACGCCTGGCCCCGTGGGGAGCTCGGCCCCAGACCCTTCTTTCCCATCCACCTGCGCTATCAGCCGCCCATCGAGCCACGCACAGGCCTCGATGCGCAAGAGCGCAAAGTCGAAATCGAAAGAATATTGGATGATCTGCGGCGCTCGATCGGCGAAAACGGAAAGGCTGCGGCGAGCTAAGAATGATCGATCACGACCCGGCCTGGCGCTGAGGAGCCGGACGCGGAACGAAAAGCAGCAAGAGGAGGCCGATGCCGAAGAACACGAGCAGCGAGGCCAGACCCGCGTTGTAGTTCGAGCCGCCCTCTTCGGCAGCGAAACGGGTCGAAAAATATCCGAAGACAAACGGCCCCACGACGGCGCTCGCGCGGTTTGCGATGCCGAGGAACCCGAACGTCTCGCCCATTCGCTCGGGATTGCCCAAACGAACAAGCAGCGGCCGCTGGGAGGTCCAAACCCACCCGATCGCCACGCCCCCGAAAATCCCGGCGAAGATGAACCCGGCCTTCGTATCAATTACCATCATGAATAAAACAACACCGATCCACATGAGCACCGATGCCATGAGCACCGGCCATGGACCGAACCGGTCGACGAGTCGACCACCGATCAAGCCGCCGATCATGGCGGCCACCGCCAGCGCCATATACACTTGGACGACCTCATTAACGCTCATGCCGAGCTGGAATCGACCAAACAGATTGAAGAACCCAACGACGGCCATGACCGCGTTGACGATGAAAAACGAGCAGGCGATGAAGACCCACAAGTCGCGGCCCGCGTGGCGCGCGCCTTCGATCACTCGCCCGATGCTCTTGGCCGCAGCCTCGCCTAATCGAATCGAGGCGCCCGTGCCGCGCTCTTTATGAACGAAAAACAGCGGCAGGGCGAAGGCGAAGAATATCACCCCGATAAGCCAGCCGACGGCGCGCGTGTATTGAAGGGATTCCCCGCCGAAGATCCGCGCCAGCGGCAGCGTGCACAACAGGCCGAGAATCGTCCCGGCGTATCCGACGCCAACTCCCAGACCGCTGACACGGCCCTGCTCGTTG
>JAJFLK010000550.1 GCA_021772735.1 Candidatus Sumerlaeota bacterium
GATACGGTGGCCATCTCAGTCTACCATCTTATCGGACATTTTAAATATGGAAATAGCAACAAATGTCCGGTCCCAAAAAGTTGGCGCCGACCCATAGCGGTATGCGGTCTGGTGAAATCGGCAATGATCAGGCGTGCGCGAGAGGATTGGCTTCAGAGGCCTCGGCGGCTTCGACGTCCGGAGCCGCTTCGAGCTGTGCGGCGTCAATGGCCTGAGCCGGGGCGGGCGTCTGGCGTGCGACGAAAATCAGTTGGTAGGCAAAAAGATTTTTCCAGAAATTCGCGGCGCGGTACTGGATCGCTGAGATCACTTTATACAGGCGGCTGTTTGCGTAAGTTCCGATCAACGTCCCGAGCGGGACGGGCGTGCCGGAGACCGCGACCGTCTCGAATCCGCATTCGCCGAGGAGGCGCGTCATTGACTTGCGCGTGAAGAAGCGCATGTGCGTCTTGTCCAGGATACCCCGTTCCATGTAATTGAAATTGCCGGTCAGGAGCATCAGCCGGATGCTCCAGTGCGTGATGTTCGGCACCGAGACAATGATCCGGCCGCCGGGCGTGAGGAACCGGCGCGCGTCCATCAGCAGACGCTCGGGATGGGTCAGATGCTCGAGGATGTCGCCGAAGACGACGTAATCGAACTCGGTACCGTAATCGAGATCGAGACCCTTTTCCAGGTCCATCTGGTGGAATGTCCCGACGCACGACGCGAGGTCGTCATCGCGGACGAGGTCGACGCCGACGCATTCAAAATCTTTCTGGCGGATCAGCGCGGCGACATTACCCGGGCCGCATCCGATGTCGAGCACTCGCGGCGCGGCGCCTTTGATCCGTTCGCTGATCAGCGCGTGGCTGCTGTATCGATCGCGCTTGATCGGATATCGCGTGCCGTCTTTGTATTCAGGATATGATTTGACGCCCGCCTGATTGAGCCGGTAGCGGACGATCGATTTGACGACGTTCCCGGCGTATTGCATCCCGTTGACGTAACATATCTCATCGCCGTAATACGTCGGGATCGGCACCTCGTCGATGCGGAGTTTATGCTGATGGAACTGGATGATGATTTCGGTATCGAAATGGAAATCGTCGCTGTTCTTCTCGAACGGAATCCTCGCAAGCGCGTGGACATCGTATGCGCGGTATCCCGAATGGAACTCGGTCAGGTCCATGCCGAGCATTGAGTTCTCGAAGCGGGTCAGGATCTTGTTGCCGACGTATTTATAGACCGGCATCCCGCCTCGCCGGGCGGCGCCGGGGTCCATCATTCGAGAGCCGAAAACCGCTTCGGCCTCGCCTCGTTCGATCGGATCGATCAGGTTGGCCATGCATTCGGGGGCATACTGCCCATCGCCGTGGAGCAGAACGACGATATCGAAATCATTATCGATGGCGTAGCGATAGCCGAGCTTCTGGTTGCCGCCGTAACCCTTGTTCTCCGGGTTTCGGTAGATCTGAAGCTTGTCCCATCCGGTGATCTGCTTGTATCCGACCCCGAGCAGATAGGTATCGTCCGTCGAGCAATCGTCGAAGATGAAAACCTCGGAGATTTTATCCCGAATTTCGGGCGGGATGCGGTCCAGCACCTTCGCGATGGTGCTGACCGCGTTATAAGCGACGATGAAGACGCCGATCTTTTTCGGCATGGCTCCCCCACTCTCGGGCTGCGGGCATTCCGAGCCCGGCCACTTCCCGCGCGCCACCCTATGCGCAACTTTCATCGTTGCGTCCGATTGAGTATATCGGTTTTCGTCCGGCGCACATCTTCGGTCAGGATAGGCCAGACCCCTGCCCGGCGTCAAGCTTCGGCTCGAACCCAGGCATGTGATCTCAAGTCGTTTCAACGATCTATGGCTGTTGTGAAACCCATTGCCCGCTGCGGTCCTTGTCCCTATATTGGGTCGCATGAAGTTTTTCACGCCTATCGTGTTTGGCTCAGCACTTGCGCTTTTTGCGGCGGGTTGCATCCGTCAGAGCGTCGTCGCGCCTGGCGTCATTGCGCCGACTGCATTATTGGCCCGCGTCGTGACGATCTCGGCTGTGCCCGATCCCGCCGATGCGCCATACGAAGACTGCCTCACGCATCTCAAGCTCGAAGCCGTCAACGCGGCGGGCGGATTCGAGCCCGGGGATTCGCTTATTGTTGTTGCCTGGGGGTTCCGCGATCGAGTGCTCTCGGGGGGTGCCGTGCTTCGTCCGGGCGATTCGATCCTCATCGAACCGGTCGCCTTCGAAACCGTCGAGCAGACCCACCGTCATACGATGCGCGTCGACGATACGGGCGATTTCGAATCGCCGCTATATTGGGCGGAGAAAATCGGATTCGTTGATTCGGAAACCCAGCGGCGCGTGCAATTGAGCCTGGGAGAGACCAGGTCGGTGAGGGATCTGCTAACCGTGCAGCGTTCCGGGGTCGAACGGATCTTACAGGTCCTCGAGGCTTACGGAGGCAAACCGACGGGCCTCTTCTATGGAGAATTCGCTTTCATCGATTATGAGTACATTTACGCCGACGAGTACTTGAAGCCCGCCGGCGAGCGAATCGATGACTTTGGGGTGAGTCCTCTTGAGGCGATTCTCGGGTTCAAGCGCCTGCTGGATTCGCACGGCGTCGAACTCGTCGTCATTTTCCCACCTCGAGCTGCCGCGATCTTTCCCGATTATGCGAGCGGGCTTTCCTGGAACTTTGCCGTCAAAGGCCGGGTCGATCTTAACTTCGTTAACTTTGTCGGGCAGCTGCGAAGCAATGGCGTGGACGTTGTGGATGTAGTCCCGGACTTCATCGCAGACCGATACGAGCAGGGCCCGGAGGGCGTGGATTACCCGGTTTACCTCCGGCGTAATCCGCATTGGAGTTCAGGAGGCGCGAAGCGGGCGGCGCGGCTTGTCGCGCAGGCGGTCAAGCGGCAGGACTGGTTCAAGCGCTACGAGAGTGGGGAGGATCACGACGAGTTTCAATTTCAGCCGCGTGTCGAAGTCGCAACATTGAGGAACCCTTACGCCGCGATGGAGAACGGGGATGAGCGGTTTTCGGTTCTCCTTCACCGTGTCGAGCCGGAGCTTGGTTTTGAGTCATACACCGATGCGACAAATTTCAAGGCGCCCATCCAACTGATCGGAGACAGTTTTTCATGGTTCGAAGCAGATCGTCAGGCGAGTTTCTACGATCATCTTGTTGCGCAGATAGGATTGCCGGTCGGAATGACGGCGCTGGGCGCCGGCGCTACGACGACCGCGTTGGATCAATGGCTCCGCAGAGGGGATCTGGCGGCGACACGCGTTGTCGTATGGGAAATCGTTGCGTCGAATCTGGCGTATCCGGATCGATGGCGGCGGACCGCGCTACTCGAAGAGCCGGTCCTCGATCTTGTGCAGACCTTCGATTCGTCGCGCAGTTCAATCGGGCTGCTTACGGCGATTCGGGATAATAATTCAGTTGCTTCGAACGGATTCAGGAGCAGCCCCTTGATGAGTTTGATGGTTCGAGGGAAATCGGGCGCGGCCCCTCCGCTTGAGCAAAGATCCAACTGGAAAGACGTAAGTCTTGGTCCGGCGGCCCGGTTCCGGTGCCGGGTGAAAAACCTGCCTATGAAATTTGAGGGGCAGGGGTCGGTCGCCTATGAGATTTTCATCGATGGCATGTCCGTTGCTCGGAGGGTCGTCGAAGGACCGCAAGTTGTCTTGTGGAGCGATTGGGAAGTGGACTTGTCCGCTTTCGCCGGTCATGGCGTCGATTTTTCGCTTCAGATTGAGATCAAGTTTAACGGCCCTCATCGGCCCCCCGCAGGTTGGGGCGATCCGGAAATTCTCGATGCACAAATTCTGACCGATGGCGCGAAGACCGTCAGGGCTGACGATCCGTCCTGACTCATCTCGTCCGGACTTGCCGCCGTGCGCCGACCGCGAGTCTCCGGACCACTTGAGTCCGGACGCGCCTCTCGCGTATAGTCGGCGCATATGCGTCGAACCCTCCACTCGCTTGCGTGCCTGTCGGCGCTCGCCCTTCTGGCTTCTTGTAGCCTGTTCGGCGGCGGCCGGCCCTCAGACGGATTCCGCGCGAGGGTTGTGCTTTCTTCAACGGTTCCCGACCCTGCAGAGGCGGCATATGCCGATTGCCTTATCCATCTTCAGTTCAGGGCGGAGACTTCGGGCGAGGGCGTCGAGGAGGGCGATACGTTCGTAGGTGTCATGTGGGCCTTCCGTGATAGGGAACTGACCGAAGCGGCCTGGCTGCGCCCCGGCGACATCATCACGGCAAAGCTGGTGGCGTTCGACGACGCCGATCCCAAGATTCATCGGATTATGCGCGTGGACAACACGGACGATTTTCTCTCTCCGTTGCTCTGGGTCGAATCGTGGGAAGGGATCGAATTATCCGAGAAGAGCAAGAGAGGCCTGCGAGCCGAAGGGCGCTTTAACCCCTACGTCAATATCGGTTCGGCCGCTCGGCGCGAGCGTCTGATCGAAGTCTTTCGTTCTCATGGTGGAAGACCGTTCGGGGGCGTGGATCGAAATTTTCTTTTCAAGGATTACGCCTTTCTATACGAGAACGAGTGGTGGATTGATTCGGGGCAGGGGCCTCGGGGGACATCCGTCCCACCTTTTGACTCGATCATGGGATTCAAGCGCGAGCTTGATGCCTTGGGGATTCAATTAATCGTTCTCTTCCCCCCCTCAACGGCGTCGGTTTTTCCCGATTACGGCACGAACGAGGCGTGGAGCTTCGAGGACGACGGACGAGTGGATGTCCACCTGGCCAACTTTTTCGATCAGCTCCGCGCCGCCGGAGTTTCACTCGTCGACCCGTTCAAGGAATTCGTCGCCAACCGTTTCGAGACGGGCCCGGACGGGCGTGAATATCCAATCTTCGTTTTTCACGATCAGCATTGGAGCCCGCTCGGCGCGCAAATCGCCGCTCATCAGGTCTCTGCCAAGCTCAAGTCCGCGCCGTGGTTTCGAGATAGTTCAATCTTGAGGACCGATCCGGCATTGGTACTTGAGAAGACGACCGAAATCAAAAAGGTTCGAGACGTGATGCTCGCCAGGGCAAAGAAAGACGGAACCGTGGATGTCGTCGCTCATCAGAATATTCATACTTCAGCAAACTCAGCCATATTCGATCCCAATTCCTCGGACGCTGTTGTTCATCTGATCGGGGACAGTTTTACGACGTTCCATTCCAAGATTCAGTCCTCATTCGCTGAACATCTCGCTGCCGATCTCAAGATGCCGGTTCGGGTGTTTTTCACACTGGGCTCGGCGTCGACGACCGCCGTCACCGAATGGATCCGAACGGCGGACAAACGCAACCTGAAGGCCGTCGTCTGGCAGGTCCACCCCGGCTATCTCTCGCAGAGAGGTGCCTGGAAGAATATTTCCATCGGCGGGGAAGACGTCATTCGCCTGATTGATGTTTTCGATCGGGCTGGGGCGAGATCGCCGCTCGTGCGAGCCGCGTGGGCCGATGGAGTTATGGCCGGCTATCAGACATCGATTCTCGCCGATTTCCCCCAATCCGAATCGTCGGCCGGAGACGAGCCGTTTCGGATTGTCTGGGACAAGCTGAGCCTGGGGGACCAACCCGTGTTTCGCACGCAGGTTGCCAATGGGGCGATGAACTGGGTCGAGACCGACGGCATTGATTTCCAGGTTCTTATCAACGGGGCGATGATCGCCAGCAGGCCGAGCATGCGGACCTGGCAGGACTGGCGCGTCGATCTGAGCCCCTTTGCCGGACAGACCGTTCAGTTTGAGCTGCGGGCCGATCCGCGCACCGGCACGCAGGGCGATCAACCTCGATGGGGCAATCCGGAAATTTGGGATGCTCGATTTGAGTAAATGAAGGCGATTGCGCGCATGCGTGGGGAGGAGATTCTCTGCGCGAGTAAGCGCGGGCGGCGTCCCACGATGCCCTAGTTCCCGATTGCTCTCCGATCGCGCGTGGCGCATTCTCGACCCGGTTCGTCTGATGAATACCTTGAGAAAGCAAAGCATGCTCCTGCCGGCTTGTACTGTCGCCGTTGCAATCGCCCTCGCGGCCGCGTGCATTGCGCATTGGTTTGGTGCGCCTATCTCGTACCATCAGGTCGGCTCTGGAGGTTTCTCGGCGGCTGGCCTGTGCTTCGTCGTTGCTTCGGTCTTGCTGTTCATACGATTCGGGATCAGCGCGCGCCCGGGGCAGGGGAGCGAGCTGGGGTCGGGTGCGATTGAATCATCCCGCGGCGACGCATGGGCGTTGTTCGGAGTGATCGCAATCGGCTTCGTCTTGCGGGCCGCGCATCTGGGCGATTACACGCTCAATCCGGATGAGAGCATATTTGTCGGGACGGCGGGTCACGCGGGGTTCGGAGCCGTCTGGGACGCCCTGCTCATCAACCATCATCCCCCGGCCAATTTCTTTGTGCTTCACCTGATGCTCAAAGTATCGCGGGCGGCGCTGTGGCTTCGGCTGCCTTCGCTCGTCAGCGGCGTTTATCTGATCTGGATCGGCCATCGATTCGGCCGCGAGCTGTTCGGCGCACGGGCGGGGATGGTCCTCGCGGTGATGATTGCGTTCTCCCCGGGGCTCGTCGAACTTTCGCGCGTGTGCCGCGATTACATGCCCGGTCTTGCGCTGCTCGTGACCGCTTTATACTTCTTTGCCAAGTACCTTAATGACGGGCAGTGGCGCTGGTTCGCCATCTGTTCGGGGTTCGAGCTGCTTGCCTCGGCCTGGACGTATCCCTTCGTGATCGTCTTCTTGACGATCGCGGCGGTGACGGTGTGGCGGCTTGTCGTGCAGCGCCAGCCCGCATGCGTGTGGCTCCGGTTCGGCGCCGCGCAGGTGCCGTTGTTTGCCCTGCTCGCTTTTTTCTACTTCTTCCATATCCGCGTCTTCATGCCCACGCCGATGGCCGAGTGGGTGATCAACGTGCTGCGGCATGATGAATTCTTCGTCACGCCCTCGCGAATATTAATGCCGCTCATCTCGCTCTGGCGATACCTGCTCGCGGGCGACGCGGGGTTGCTCTTGTTCTGCGTCGGCTTGATCGGGCTCGCCGGCCTCGCGCGCCGGGGCAAAACCGACGTTTTGCTCCTGTCTGTTATCCCCGTCGTGCTGGCTTATGGGTTTATGTTCGCGCGCAAGCTGCCTCTGGGCGGGAGCCGCCACAGCGTGGGTCTGTTTCCCGTTTTGTTTATCTGGGTCGCTGCCGCGCTGCCCGCCGCCGGGTCCGGCTTCGCCGGAATGCTCGGCGCAATCTTCGGAAAGGGAACCTCGCACACCTCCGGCACATCCAATCTGGACGCACGAATCTCATGGGGTATCGTCCTGCTGACCGCCCTCGTCTATGCGAACATGGCCTTTGCGGCGGGCGAGGGCAGAGCGACGTTCTACCGGCAGATCGAACTTCCGACACCGCGCGCTCAGTTGGACCGGACGCTTGAGCTGCTTCGCGAACGCTCAGCGCCTGATGACGTGATTCTCGTCTCGTATCAGGGCCTTACGATCCTGCATTTATATCTGCTCGATGAACCGGTGGCTTATGAGCCAGGCAAGCCGGTCGAGTTCGAGCACGGGGGGCTCCTCTTTTATTACTCAACCGAAGCCGGCTGGTATCTGACGCCCGCGTCGCTCATCCGTTCCCATGTGGGGTTCCTATCCAATTCGGCGCACGAGGCCGCCCCGACCGTCTGGGCCATCCGTGGCGCGGGCGATCCGTGGGAACCGCGTCTGGATGGGATGTTCGACGAGGAACTCCCGGACTCAAAATATAGCAGGGCGATCTCGGATCGCTCTGATGGCTGGCTGTTTTCCATGCCGGGCGCGAGCCTCCTGGAGCTGGAAGATCAACTGCCCGCAAAATCCGATTCGGATTCGAGCGATTTTATCAGGAGCCAGATCGAACAATAGTCCAGGCCTCGTTATGCGAACACGACAGGTTCGGAGAATTGGCTTGTTCGGCCCGGGGGGCTCTGGGATGATGAGCGCAGCTGACCTATACGGGTGTGGGAATGGGGACGAGGGGAAGTAGTTTAATGGCTGTAATCGATTTAGAGAGGCTGAACCGCATTGCCGAGGAGCGCGATGGCGAGTTCCAACAGGGCAAGCCTTTCCCCTGCATGTATATCGATGATTTTCTTCCTGTCGAAACGGCAGAGAAGGTGCTGGCTGAGTTTCCCGAAAGCGACGCCGAGTGGAATCATTACAATCACTATAACGAGAAGAAGCTCGCGATCACCGACATCGACAAGATGGGGCCGACCGCGCAGGAGCTTTACCGCGCGCTCATGACCGACGAGTTCACGAGCTTTATGACAAAGCTGACCGGTATCGAGGGCCTCATCACGGATCCCGAACTCGACGGCGCCGGGCTGCACATGATTCGCAACGGCGGTTTCCTGAATCTCCACACCGACTTCCTCGCGCACACGAAGCAGACTCACTGGAGTCGTCAGATCAGTTTTCTGATCTTCTTCAACAAGGGCTGCACCGAGGAATGGAACGCGAATCTGGAACTTTGGAACGACGACAGAAGCGAATGCGTGACGTCGATCCTGCCCAAGTTCAACCGCTGCGCGATGTTCCAGTGTCTCAAGCCCTCGTACCACGGGCACCCCACTCCGCTTTCGGCTCCGGACGGCAGATGCCGCAAGTCGATGGCGTTCTATATGTTTCGCGATGAGGGCCACGCGCTCAAGCTGACGCCGACGGATTATCGCGGCCGTCCGGAGGATTCGAAGGCCAAGCGCGCCCTGATCGCGGCCGATCGCGGTCTTTTGCGCGCATATTCGTTCGTCAAGCGCCATACGAAGTTGCGCGATGGTTTCGTCGATCGCATCCTGAAGCGTTTCTAAGGCTTCGAGGCGCCGGCGGCTGCGGGTCGCGTGCGATGGATGCAGCCGACCGGGTCGGCGAGCCGGAGAAGCAGCTCCATTGCGTCTTCAAGATCCCGAATTCCAGAGAACATTCGAAGAGCAAATTGACGAAGTATCATGGCCGAGCGATTGAAAAGGCTCGCCCCCTTCGGCCTCGCGCTTGGCGTGATCTGGCTTGCCGGAGCCATCCTCGGCACGCAGACGACCGTGCACCCCGAGGGGCTCGCGGTTTTTTTGACCCAACTGCAAATCCCGGCCGCGATCTTGTCGGTGTCGTTCCTCGCCTTGCTCGTCACGCGTCGCGATGAGGCCGCCGGCTTCGCCGAGCGAATCGATACCGCGCAGGCGACCCGCGCCGACCGCCGGATCTCCGCAGTCGTTATTTCGGCACTGGTCGTTCTCGGGGCGCTGATGCGCGTCGCCGATCTCGACGAGTTCGGCCTCTCGGTTGATGAGGCAATTTTCACATACACGGCAAGCCTCCCGACGCTGGCCGAGGTCTTCGACAACCTGCTCGACAACGCCCACCCCCCGGCGAATTTCGTGATGCTCCACTACCTGCTCAAATTCTCGTGGGGATCGGTCTGGCTGCGCGTCGGTTCTCTGGTCGGAGGCGCGAGTCTGATCTGGCTCACGTTTATTTTGATACGGAGAATCTCGGGGACGATCGCCGGGCTGCTGGCCGCGATGATCATCGCGTTCTCGCCAAACCTGATCCTGCTTTCCCGCACCGTGCGCAATCACTCGCCCGGCGTGGCTTTCCTGATGGCTGCTGTGTATTTCTTCGTTCGATTCATGCAGGAGGATCGCTGGCGTTTCTTTTATCTGTTCGCGTTGTTTGAGGTGATCTCGGGCCTCTGGTATTACGGTTTCGTCATCACGTTCCTGGGAATGAACGTGACGCTTGGTGTCGTGCTTGTGGTCCGGCGCGCACCGCCGCGCGATTGGGCACGGGTCGTCCTCGCCCAACTTCCCCTGGCGGCGCTTTTTGTGTGGGCGATTATTTATCACGTCCCGCGCATGGCGACGTTCCATTTGATCGATTACATGCACCTCGAATACGAGGACACGATCAAGTATTTCTGGTATCCGCTCCTGTCGCTCTCACGCTACGTCGCGGCCGATTGGCCCGGCTTCGTTCTCTATGTCGCGTGGGGACTTGGGTTGATCGCGCTATGCGTTCGGCGGCGGTGGTGGCTCGCGCTGCTCTGCGTCTCGCAGTTGCCGTTTGCTTTCGCCCTGGCCGTGACCGGCCGGCTTCCATTCGGCGGGACGAGGCATTCGCTTCACTCGTTGGCATTTCTTCTGATCCCGGCCGCCGCGCTCCTGCCAGAAGCCTTAAATGGATTCGCCTCGCTAAAGCGCGATTTCACGGCGTGGCGGGCGAAGAAGGCCGGGAGCCCGCAACGCGATCAGACAGGCGAGACAGGCGAGGCAGGCGAGGCCGTGCGCCGATACGGATCGCTCCCCGGATGGCTTTGCGGAGCCGGGATGACGATCGCCTGCCTGCATGCTTCGCTTGCGCTGTATGGCTGGAACGAGCCGTATCGCGTCGAGAACATTGACCCCTACCGGGGCGGAATCCCGTATTACAATCCGAAGTTTTTCAAAGTTCGCGAGGCGCCGACGCTTAACCGAAATATCGATCTCGTTCAGGCCGCGCTCGAACGTCACGCCGGGCCGGGCGATATCGTCCTGCTCAGTTATTCGGATGTGCTGGTGATGAAGTTCAGGCTCGATCCCGGCAAGCCGATGCGATTTACCATCGATGCGCCGGTTCACTTCTCGCGCAATGGCGTGAACTATTATTATTCACCAGTCACGGATTGGGGGTTCTGGTTTCCCGCGTTCGCGCTGATCGCGGTCGCCGATGCCGTGGAACTTTACGAGCTGGAGACGCCACCCAAAATCTGGATCACACCGGCGGCGTGGGCATACTGGCCCGCCGAATCCCTGACGGAGAACATGATGAATCAATTCCCTGAGGTTGTGGAAGACACGTCGGCCACGGGAGTGTCTTCGGGTTTACTGATGGCCTTGAACGGCCCCGAAGCCTGCCGATTAGGGGCAGCCATGAAACGGCGGGACGAGGTGATGCGTTCGATCGGTCCCGATGCTGTCCGCGTGATATCGAAGACGAATTTTGAAGCCCTCTACCACTTTGCCGAGGGAACGGTCCCACCGAGCGGCGCCGACATGGAGCATCAACGCCTGGGAAGCGCGGGGGAGGTTTATTATTATTCACCGCAGTGCCGCGATGGGGTCACGCCGCAAACCATGCTACGCTCGGCAGCCGATGTGTTCGGTCATTACGGACTCGGGGAATCGGAGACCGTCTGGCTGGTTTTTGATCCGCTTGAGAAGCCCTGGCTGAAGCGTTCTCTTGCCGAGCTATTGGATGGGCTGTATCCGGGCATTGTCGTCGATCAGCAGAGCGTGGCCGAGACTCTTGGCCTGGCGATACCACTCAACGCTTCGATGGCACGCGAGGTCGGCGCACGACTTACGGCCGAGGCCGGTGAGCCGGTAAGTCCGTGAGCCCGGCAGGGGGGGGTGAAATCGTGAGTGACGGACAGAACAATCCCTCTCCGTTTATCGTGGCGCTCGGGCTGGCCGGGCTGTGGCTGGCCGTTTTTGCGTTTACGAACGGTGACCCGCTGGACGCGCGCGTCAGTCGGTTCGGTATCGAGGGGCTGCAAATTCCAATACTCGGATTCGCGCTCATCTTCTTTACATACCTCGTCGCGTGCCCCGGTCACTTCGCCGGATTTTGCGCTCGTATTGAATCGGGCGCGGCGACGCCCTCGGATCGCCGGGCGCGCGGCGCGATCCTGGTCGGGCTGATCGCGATCGGCTTCGGTTTCAGGATAGCCCATCTAGGTGATTTTGCTCTCGTGTGCGACGAGGCGATTTTCGTCTATACGTCGAGCCTGGAGACCATCGCCGAGGTTTACGAGAACACGCTGATGAATTCTCACCCGCCGATGAATTTCTTTATGCTCCACGCGCTGCTCGATATCTCGTGGGATCCGGTGTTCCTGCGGATGCCCTCGGTCATCGCCGGCGCGTTGATGATCTGGGCGACTTATCTTTTCGGGCGGGAATTGCTCGGAGAAATCGAAGGCCTCTTCATGGCCTTTCTCGTGACGTTCTCGCCGAACCTGATTCTGATCTCGCGCGTTCTGCGCAACTACACGCCCGGGATGCTGCTGGTCTTGTTCGCCTTGTTCTTTCTTGTGCGGTTCGTTCGGACGCGCAGCCGGCGCGATCTCGTGTTCTTCGCGCTTCTCGAACTTGCGGCATTCACCTGGCACTACGCGTTTATCGTTGTCTTCGTCGGCGCGAACATCGCACTGGGCGCGTTGATGCTGGCTCGCCTCGAGCGCATTAGAGAATGGATCGCGGTCTTTGTCGCGCAGATACCTCTGGGCCTCGCGATCCTCGCGGTCTTCATTGAAGTCATCCCGCGCATGCCGGACTTCGTCCGCAATAACGTCGTCAGCTTTATGATCGAGGAGTTCTTTATAGGGCCGACAGACTTCTGGATCCCGTTCGTCTCGCTGATTCGGTACCTCTTCAATGATACATGGGCCGTCGGCGCGCTGAACTCAGTGGTCACGCTTGCGTTCCTGACGCTGTTCCTCGCCTCGTTTGCCGTCATGATTCGCAGGTGGCTCCACTGGCCGCTGTTTCTGTGCCTGGTGTGCGTTCCCATCGCTTACGCTTTCGCGATCGGCAAGAAGATGCCGTTCGGCGGGACGCGCCACAGTTACTACCTCTATCCGTTCATCTTCGCGATGATCGCCTCGGTGGTCGCCCAAATGATCCGGGGTTCTGGCCGAGGCTTCGGCCGAGACCCTGGCGTGGAGTCCAAAGAGGTGAGCCAAGGAAATAGGAATCCTTCACCGGGCAGTTCGCCGCACGCATCCCGGGCGGGAATCGCGGCGGTCGCCCTGCTCTGCACCGCTTACGCCTTCGCCGCGATGGGCTTGCATGCGGATGAAGATCCCTACCTGACGCCGATGCTTCCCGAGAACCGCGAGGTCCGCCCGTATTACAAAGGCAAGTTCTATAAGGTTGTCGAAGCGCCTGCATATCAGCCCGATTTGGATCGGCTGTGGGAGGTCTTGAAGCAACGCGCCGGCCCGGACGATATCGTCCTTCTTACTTACCCGACGTTTCTGACGCTCCGATTCTGGCTCGATCCCGGTGAGCCGATCGCGTTCGATACGGCAATTCCGCTCGAATTTGAGCGCGATGGGATACGATTCTACTACTCGGCGCTCTCAGGCTGGGGGCACCAGCCCATCAATATCATGCGCGCCACGCTCGACGTTGCCGAGCGATATGGGCTCCGGCGGATCGGCAAGGTCTGGATGGCGAACGCCGGGTGGGAAGTCTGGAACCCGGGGATCCTTCGCTCCCAGCTCGTGCGCGACTACGAATCCGTCATCATCGAAAGCGATACCTATCGCGAGACGAACATGCAGCTCCTCGAGATCGACGGCACCAGGGCGCTGGAATTGGGCCGAGCCCTCGCCGGTCAGCTCGAGAAACCGTGGCCTGAATACTGACCTCGCATGGCGCGACAGAATGTTGCGCGCCATCATGTGCATTCGCGAGCTGTTGTTCGAAGCGCGGTGGATTAAGCGAGCAAACGCGCCCGTGGAGACGGACGCGCCGGGGAAAACAAAGTTGGCTTGAGACCGATTTACGAATGGCGCGTCTGGAAAATTAAGGACGGTGCGGGCCCCGGCGGTTGCCCATTTCCACCGGTTTGACCCGCGCCGTCCAGAATATCGGACGATCCCGATATCGATCTTCCTCATTTGCCGACGCCAGAGTAAGTCCCCCCGCAATGAAATCTGACTCTCAGGCGCTCCCGGCTCTACAGTCGAGGCGGGATTCGAAGGGCGCCCTTGCCGAAGAA
>JAJFLK010000056.1 GCA_021772735.1 Candidatus Sumerlaeota bacterium
CGGATGGGTTGCTTTCAATCTTGGGTTTCAACCTTGCGCCCATGATTACGCTTATGGCGACGCTCCAAAGGCTCAAGGCGACGAGCAAAATCCAAGACGGAAGAGAGAAAATACGCGATTCTCCTTCGCTCTCGAGAAGCCCCATCACGATGATGGCGGCGTATATAAAAACAGCCATGACGAAGGCGCCATAAATGACAAACATCGTCCGCGCACGCGCCACAATTTGAGGTTCAAATGTCTGTTCGCCTGGATTCGGTGTGGGCATTTAGCTATGTCGGTTCGTTCTACCGGAGAGTGCTATGCCGATTCTTCTCTCGGGGCTTCGACGAAATCGGGCTCTTTGAGCCCGGCGACAACATCCGCGTCGATATGACAGGCGGTGTACTGGCCGGCCTTATCCGGGAGGTCATACATGATGTCGAGCATGAAGCTCTCCAGAATCGCGCGCAGACCTCGGGCGCCGGTCTCCATGTTGATCGCCGTATGCGCAATTGCGTTGAGCGCATCGTCGCCGAAGGTCAGATCGATTCCGTCGATCTCAAACAGTTTCGCATATTGCTTGATCAGCGAGTTCTTCGGCCCCGTAAGGATTTCGATCAGATCCTGCTCGCTCAGGGGCGTCAACGTCGTCACGACCGGAAAGCGGCCGATAAATTCCGGGATGAGCCCGAACATATTGAGATCGGCGAAGCTGACCTGGGGAAGCAGCTCTCCCAAGTGCGCCGCCGCGTCGCTTTTCGTCGTCACCTGCGCGTTGAATCCCATCATGTTGTGCGAGACCCTACGCTCGATGATCTTCTCCAGACCGCTGAACGCGCCTCCGCAGATGAACAGGATGTTCGAGGTGTCAATCTGGATGTAATCCTGGTGCGGATGCTTGCGGCCACCGGTCGGCGGGACGTTCGCGATCGTGCCTTCCAGGATCTTAAGCAACGCCTGCTGCACGCCCTCGCCGGAGACATCGCGCGTGATCGAGACGTTGTTCGTCGTCTTGGAAATCTTATCGATCTCGTCGATGTAAATGATGCCCCGCTCGGCACGTTCCTTATCGCCGTTGGCGTTCTGGAGGAGTCGAAGGAGGATGTTCTCCACATCCTCGCCGACGTATCCCGCCTGCGTCAGCGTCGTCGCGTCCGCGATCGCAAACGGAACGTCGAGCACCCGGGCCAGAGTCTGTGCGATCAGTGTCTTGCCCGATCCGGTCGGCCCGATCAGGAGGATGTTGCTCTTCTCGATCTCGATATCCTTCGAGGTCATATTGTGAGACAGGCGCTTGTAATGGTTATGCACCGAGACCGATACGACTCTCTTCGTCCTGTCCTGGCTGACGATGTAATCGTCAAGCGTGCCTTTGATCCCAGATGGCGTCGGCAGATCCTTGAGCGTATCGACGGCGGCTTCCTGCGCCTGCATGAGCCGGTCTCTGTTGAGCCGGTCGTGACACTGCCGGATGCAGTCGTCACAGATATATACGGTCATCAGGCTCTCTTTTTGGGTCAGTCCCTTAAAGAGCGTTTTGACCGAATGCTGGTCTTTGCCACAAAACGAGCAACGAAGTTTCATTTACTTGGAACTTTCGCACGGAAAATTGTTAAGCGGACATCGCGCCAATCCCACCCGGCCATCCTTGCAACCGCGATTGCCCACAGGTGTCCTGTAAGGCAGCCTGAATCATACCCCCAGGACCTGCCGGATGTCTAAGGATTCTTCGCTTGCGGCATAGGTTCGACCAGGATGGATTGCGTAACCCGGCCTCTGGGCTCTGCGGCGAGCCCTGCGCGTCCGAGCCTCCCAGGGACTTATGAAAGCCGGCGATTCAGTACTATTGCCAATCCCGTGAGCCTTGAATTTCGTTGACCCTGAACGCTTTCGCGGTTACGCTCCAGCCCTGTTGATTGAGGATCGAACGATGGCCCGGAACCCGGCCGAGACGCGGCCCAGGGTCAGTTCAAACTGCCAAGGCAACCCCGATCGGGTCGCGCTTGAGCGTGGCCTTGAGCCTCATCGGTCTTCAGATTCTTAAATCCGGGTCGTCAA
The DNA here is from genome assembly GCA_021772735.1 of Candidatus Sumerlaeota bacterium. Classification (GTDB taxonomy): domain Bacteria; phylum Sumerlaeota; class Sumerlaeia; order MVZB01; family JAJFLK01; genus JAJFLK01. The sequence continues at coordinate 2,041 of JAJFLK010000056.1, forward strand.
ATGTTCATCGATACGGGGCCAGCCTGCGAGGGGTATTCAGGGATGCAAACGGGGACCGTGAAGTTTTTTCACGATCGAAAAGGATGGGGATTCATCGAATCCGAATCCGAGACAGATATTTTCGTTCACTACGCCGATATCGTCGGCGATGGGCATCGGACGCTCGTTCAGGGCGACAGCGTCCAGTTCGACCTCATCGACGGCCCGAAGGGCTCGAAGGCAGCCAACGTAATTCGCGTGGAGAAAGTTTAACCGCGTCCGCGGGGCGCGATCACGCCATCTCATGCGATCGCGATAACAGAAGCCGGATCCCTTCATCTCCGGCGCGCAGCTTTGCAATATCGAATCCGGCAGGGACGAACCATGTCTGACCGAGCCTGAGTTCTCCGGCTCCCGCGCCTACCGAGGTGCCATCGAACTGCCACGAGCCACTGCCCTGGACGACGTTGACGATCATTCCGTGCGGATTATCGAACCGCCATGCCGCAACGGAATCGCCCGGGCTCAATGATGCGAGTTTCACGTCAAAATATGCGTTTGCCGCAAGCGTTCCCCCTGCGGCGACCTGGTCGGGGGTGAGAACGAACGCCGCCGGCAATCCGCCGGCGCTCGTGTCGTCGGCATCGTAGTTCGTCACGCGCAGGCCCTCGCGCAGCGCTTCTTCTTTGCGCTCGCGCCCATACCAATCCCACAGCCGATACGTGACGTCCGAGGACTGCTGAATCTCGCAGACTAGCGTTCCGCCGAGTATTGCATGCACGGTGCCGGCTGGATTGAAAACAAAACTTCCCGGCCGGATCGTGCGCCTCCGGATCACGCCCGCAAAATCTCCGGTTTCGGTCGCACGGGCGAGCTCATCTCTGCCGACGCCCGGCTCCAGCCCGCAAAGGATTTCAGTCCCCTCGCGGCAATCGATGATGTACCAG
>JAJFLK010000551.1 GCA_021772735.1 Candidatus Sumerlaeota bacterium
CAGGCCCTGCTCGCGATAGACCGCGCGCTCGCGTTCCATGTCCTCCTCGGAGACCTCATCGCGGGTCAGGTAGCGCGGCGCGGCCGCCGTGATGTGCATCGCGATCTGCTGGGTCGCCTGGATAAATGCCTCGCTCGATGCGGTCTCGGGCTTGCCGATCTTGAACTCAACAAGCGCGCCAAGGCGGCCGGGAGGGTGAACGTAGGATTGAAAGAACGATCCCTCGGAGCCGGAGAGGCGTTCAAAACGCTCGACGGTTATTTTCTCCTGCAGCCGAACGACGGAATCCTTGATCGTCTGATCAAATGTGGCGCCGGGATTGGACGGATCGGGCGCCGCACGAAGTTCGTCAGGACTGCCGTTCTCTGACCCCGCGCCGCCGCCGGCGACATAGTTGGCCAGGTTGGCGAGCAGAGCGACGAAGTCCTCGTTGCGCGCGACAAAGTCCGTCACGCAATTCAATTGGGCAATCGCCGCGGCCGAGCCGTCTTTGAGAATGTTAATCGCAACCAAGCCCTCTTCGGTCGCGCGGCTTTCCAACTTGTCGACGATCTTCTGTCCGTGAACACGGAGCCAGTCCTTCGCCTTTTCCATATTGCCATCGCTCTCGGTCAGGGCTTTCTTGCAGTCCATCATGCCTTGGCCGGTTGCCTGGCGTAGTTCTTTCACGTCGCTTGCTGTAATCGTCGCCACGGGTGGGTTTCCTTCTCTCGCGTAATTATAAATTCGGATTTTGCCCAAGGGTCCGGGCGGCGGATCGACCGCCCAGACTCCGGGGGTTTCTGGATTATTACTGATTCGAGGACTCGCGAATCACATCTCGGAGACTGTTTATCTACTCCGAAGCGCCGGGCGCCGGATTGGCTGATTCGGGAACTACGACGGGCGCGGGCGCGGCAACGGGCTCGGGCGCGGCTGCCGGCGGAGCGGGTTGGGCTGCAGGCGTGACCGCCGCAGCCGGTTCGGCCGCCACCGGAGCCTTAACAACCGCTGCGGGAGCCGGTGGGCTGACAGAAACCTGAGATCCGCCGACATTAATCGTCAGCGATCCGAGATTTGCGGCCGCAGCCGGAGGGCTTTCGACAACCGGTGCCGGCGTGGCGTCGATAACCTGAGGCTCTTCGGTTTCGCCCATCTCTTCGGCCATCTGCTGAGCCAGGAGCTGGCGGGCCGATTCGGGCAGCGACTCGGCCGAAGCCAACCCGGCCTCGACGCGCGCAAGCTGGCCTTCGATGCACGCTTCGGCCATTTTCTCACACGCCAGATTGATCGAGCGGATGGCGTCATCGTTGCCGGGGATGATGTAATCGATCGGATCGGGGTCGCAATTCGTATCCACCACGGCGACGACCGGAATACCGGCCTTATTGGCCTCGTGAACGGCAATCGCCTCTTTGGAGGGGTCGATCACAAAAATGAACGCGGGCAGCTTGCGCATATCGCGAATGCCCTGGAGGTTCTTTTCCAGTTTTTCCTTCTGCTTGAAAAGCTGGCTCTGCTCTTTCTTGGAATACCGGTCGATCGTGCCATCGCCGAACATGGCCTGGATCTCGATCATTCGCTCGATCGATTTCCGGACGGTCTTGAAATTCGTCATCGTCCCGCCGAGCCAGCGGTTGTTCACGTAATACATGCCGGAAAAGTGCGCCCACTTCTCGGTCGCATCACGGGCCTGCTTCTTCGTTCCGACGAAGATGCCCTCACCGCCGCCCGCCACGGTGTCGCGCACGAAGCTATACGCCTCGCGCATCATGCGGAGCGTCTTCTTCAGATCGATGATGTAGATCTGGTTGCGCTCCGTGTAGATGTATTTCTTCATTTTCGGGTTCCACCGCCGGCTCTGATGGCCGAAGTGAACACCCGCCTCGAGAAGTTGTTTCATGCTGATCTGACCGAGCATGTTGGCGCCGCCTCCTTCAAGCGGCCTGGTGTGGCCCCGCGCCGGGGACCGATCGCCTCGTTGGGTTGTGGAATGGTTCGGCGGGTGATCGAGATCAATCCCGCCGGCGCCGACCGAAGGCCGGCATCCCCCGCCGCGAGAACATAAATACGGTGCACGAGGCGGCACACCGCAGGCTCCCGCGCGGAGGGGCAAGCAGACAACTTTACCGGAACATACGCCCGCTGGCCAATCATATATTCGTGACGCCGGGCTCGGCCCGAATCTTCGCCCTGCGTGGCCGGGAAAGACGGCGTGCTCCCGGGACCGGGATGGCGATGGAAAACCACAAGCGCGTGGCCGGTGACGCTGACAAGCGAAATTTTGCAAATCGATCCCGTTATCGGCGCGTTCACTGCGCCCATTGCAACGATGCTTCGTGATGCGCGGAGCCTGGCCATCTCGGCCGAAGGGGCGGTCTACACGGTCGCCGGCGGAAACTACAGCCTCGTCGTGATCGACACCGGCACGGCGGGGGTCGTCCGGATGGGACGTTTCGTCAACGCGGAGCTGGGCCAATCCATCGCATTCACGCCCGATGGACGGCTTTTCGCCATTGGCGGACAGATCGCCGAGCTCGATCCGTTTGACGCCGCGATTATCGGATTCCCGACTTCGATCCCAGGCGATTTCCGCGGCGTCGAATTCCTTGGGATTCAATCTGGTTTCAGGGCCAGGGATTAGTGGGCGCAATGCGGGTGGCACTGGCGATCATCGGTCTTGTCTGCGCCTCGGCGATCACCGGACTCATCGCGTTGCGCGGGATCGCCTCAAGCAAGGATTGAGCGTTGCGGGTCCGCGCCTAGAGATCCATGACGGCATCGACATCGGGTTCGAGGCTCGGCGGCTTCGAGGCAAGCGAGATCGTGAAAAACAGAATAAGCGAGACGAGCAAGGAAATTGCCCCGCCATCGATGCCGTAAGGAATCGAAACGCCCAATATCTTGAATCCGAACGTGATCGTGAGACTCGCGGCGATCGCGACGTTCGCGGCAGTCGCCGTCGCCCGCTTCCAGTTGAAACCGATCGCGACGGTCGGCACGAGCGCTGCCGCAAACGTCCCCCAGCCGAAGGCGCCAAGTAATGCAATAAGGCTCTCGCCCGAATAGAGCGCGAAGAATGCCGCGAAAACGGCGATCACGACGGTCACGATGCGCGCCCAGAAGAGTTCGTGCGGCAGCGAGCGGCCCCGGATCGCTTTGGGAATATCATGCACGACCGCTGCGGTGCCGATGTTCAGGAACCCATCGGCCGTGGACATGATCGCCGCAAAAAGCCCGGCGAATACCACGCCCGCCAAAAGCGGATGCGCGTAATTCTGGAGGAACTGAGACGCGGCGGCGTTCGAATCGCCAAGCGCCGGATGCGCGCCCTGCAGCACGAGCGCCCGCATGACGAGCCCGATACTGAGCCACAGCAGCGCGGAAAGCGTATAACCGGCGAGCGTGACCGGCAGGATATGGCGCGCGTCCTCGACGCGACGGGTCATCATCATTTTCGTAATGACATGAGGCTGCCCCATTCCGCCCAGCCCGAACAGGAAGAGCCACGAGAGGCATCCCAACATCCCAAGCGAACCCCACGGTCCCATCGCTTCGGCGTCGTCGGCCATGATCGTGCGGCTGATCTCGGCGAATCCGCCATCCAGAGCGCTGCGTGCGGCAAAGAAAACGAGCACCGCCGCGATCATCATGATGAAACCCTGGACGAGATCCGTATAAACCGAGGCGATAATCCCTCCGGTCACGCAGTAAAAAACCAGCACGCCACACGAGAGAACGACAAAAACCTCCAGCCCGTCGTCTCGGACCTCGATCGGCAAGTGCAGAATATCAACGACGAATCGGACGATCGCCACGATTGAATCATTGACCCCGGTCAGCCACGCGACTTCGGGGACGATATCCTGGAGCACGATGGCCATGGCAAGGATCTGCGTCGCGAGATATCCGACGACGCCGAGCAAGATGGCCAGCGCGGTCAGGAAACGGGAGAGCTCGCTGCCGTATCGGGCCGCGACGGCGTCGGGCAGAGAAACCGAATCGCGCAGTTCGGCAAAGAGCCGGATGCGCTTGGCCAGCACGAAAAACGACATGCTGTATCCGATCACCGAACAGACGACCATCCAGAACGAGCTCATGCCCATCCGATAGATCAGCCCGGGGCCACCGACAAAACCAAAACCGCTCAATGTCGAGGAGAAGACCGCCAGCGCGGTGACCATGACGCCGAGATCGCGCCCGGCCATGAAGAAATCCTTGGATGATTTTGTCCGGCGCATCGCCCAAATCCCGACGCCGATGCACATGACCATATAGAGCCCGACCGAACCCAGGACGATTTGTGTGCGCCAGTCTTCCATCTGCGTCGACCGTTAACCCTTCTCGCCGCGCGCATCGTGAGAGCCTTCGTCCGAGCCGCCTGATCCCACGCCTTTGGCCGCCATGATTTTCCTGAATTTCTCGGCATCCTCAGGCGTGTAGACCGCCGTGTGGAACATGGTGACGTAAATCACGACGAAAATGAGCGGCACGAACCAGATGCCGTAGACCATCACGGCGGTCGGCGCGGGCAGCGATCCGATCAGGCCGGGGTCTGCGTCGCGCGTATATCCGCGATAGACCCAACACAGGATGAACCACATCAGGGCGACGGCCGCCGCGCCGAGCGAGAGAGGAATATTCAGGCGCCTGGCCTCGGGTTTTGAACCCGCGCCGAGCCGAAGAAGCCCGACGAAAAACAGGTATTGAAGCAAACCCAGAACCACCGCGAGG
>JAJFLK010000552.1 GCA_021772735.1 Candidatus Sumerlaeota bacterium
AGATGCACTGCGGAACCGCTGTCGGCCGGCGCTTCATTCTGAGAGGGGCTCGCCGCAGACGACGGGGGGGTGGCGATGGCCTGTTTCATTTTTGCTTTTGCTTTCCTGGATTTTTCATCACGACCCGCAGCAGAGGGGGAAGCGGCTTTTACCGGCTTAGAGGTTTTTTTTGCCGCCGTTTTATCCGCCTTTGCGGGCTTGGTCCGGGCGGGGGCCGTGTCTTCGAGGCTTTTATCCGGCGCCGGAGCGGGGGGCGCAACCAGCGGCTCAGCAACCGGGCCGGCCTGGACCGGCGGCAGCATCGTATTGAGCCGATCAATCAAGACATTGGAGGGAACGAAATAAGGCTGGATCCAAAATCCTGTCAGCAGGTTCAGCATGATGGGCAAAGTCAGACTCAGAGGATCGGAAACGCCCAAAGCAAGTAGATTGCCCTCGCGAAAAAGAGGCACAAACGTCTGGCGCCGAAGCAAGCCGGGGGGGAAAAGCTCGAACAAACTTGCATCGAGCTCGATCGAGCTCAGATCAGCTTCTGGAAGCCGAAAGCCGTTCTCGATCTTCTCCAGAATCCCTCGCGAATCGATGCTGGCGGCGTCGCGCAACGTTTCGGTGATTCTTTCGTTCGGCTTGCCCTCGATATCGGCGAGCGCGGAATCGATCGCACCGGAGCTAAGGGACTGATTGTGAACAAGAAGGCAGAGCGAGAGAAACAGAGCCGCCTGCTTGCGTAAGGATGCTGAGTCCGACGCCACGACCCGCTGCAGGGCATCGTTGGTCAGTTGACCTTCATGGAGGAGCCATTTCGCCGGGTCGTGCTTGAGCTTACGAGCTTCGGCGAGCGTGCGATCGATCGAGGATCGGCTTGCTCCACCCGCATCAACCAAAGCGTCGCCGATGCGCGCGGCGTCGGGTTCGTGGCGCAAGAGCAATTCGGAGATCTCATCGGCGTCGAGCAGCACACGCTGGCTGAGCTGGCTCCCGAGGGCGGAAGCTCCGGATTTCGCATCGTCCGATTTAAGGCCTCCGGCGACATCATAAGTCAAAAATTCCTTGAACGTCTCCTTGGAGACACTCGAATTCAGGATTTCGATCAGCGACTTCTGCTTCTTGCGCCCAGCAAGGAACCGCGCGTGATCCGCTTCATGGAGCAGACCCGCGGCGCAGAAAAGCACAACCAACCGGTCGCTGATATCGGGGGAAGTGGTCACCATATATTCTTTATCCGGCTTTCGATGTGCCCCAGGCCGCACGTGCCCTTCGGCCAATCGCCTTCTTATTTCACGCGGATCGCTCCGCTGCGCCGTTGACGGCCGTTAATCAGATACTGTGTCTGCTCGTCACGATTCTCTGCGATCCAATCTATCGTTACCAGCGCGTCGCCATCGCGATGGGAAATTCCCGGCAGGCGACGGTAATCGGCGGCGCCCGAACCAAGCGGGTCAATGCGAGCCTCGGAGTGGAGCCCATCCCTCAGAACGAATGTTGTTCGATCGCTCTCGATAGCCGTGCTCGAATTGAGACTCTGAACGGCCTCGATCAGAATCAATGCTTCGAACTGCCCTTTGAGCTGGCGCTCGCCGCTGCGCGTGATGATATGACGGCTCGACTCGACCGAACCTTGAGCGGCCACCAGATAGACCATCAGCAAAAGCATAAACACCAAGGTGAACCCGAGGGCGAACCCGGACCTCGAACGCAGACGATTGCCCAGAACACGCCGGGGAGTCGGGACCAAACTCTTCAAGAAACTCATAGTGTAACTCCCTTCATCAGGGCGATCCGAGCCCAGGCCCGTCCGTCCAGTGTGCGGCCGATCGATGCTTGAGGGTCGGTCGCGGCTTCGGGCGAGGCTGGGGCGGCTTCCGGAACTGGGGCCGCTCCAGGCTCAGCCGGGGCAGGGGCGGGAGCCGCCTCAGCCGCAGCCGGTACGGGGGTCGGAATCGGCGTTGGATTGGGTGTCGGCGGCGGAGCGACGATGTTGCTTTTCGGCATGCCCCCCGGGATCACGGCTGTCTGTAAATGAACTGTCTGCGCCTCATCAAGAACGACTTCGACCGTAATCTCGACCAGGACAGGCCAGTCTCCCGAATCCAGGCGATCCACGTAATTGACGTCCTTGCCGGCCTGGGCCGAGGTCGCATAGCGGAACGAGAGCGTGGGCGTGAAATCGTTGACCTTCAGGTCCAGGTCAATGGTCGATTCCTGAACGGGCGCCGTGCCGGTCGCTCCGGCAACCGGGGCCTCGAACAATTCGAAGAAGTGGCCGTCATCGGTACTCTGCTTGGGCCGTATTGTCGCAACGTACAGCCCGGCGGTCGTGACATCATCATGGTATCGCGGAACGGTCAAGCCGCCGGACGTGAATTCTGTCTTCAAGGCCTTGCGAACGGCCGGGTCAAAGTTTTCGGCCTCGATCGCTGATTTGACGATCCCGGTGGCGCGATCCATCAACTGCACGCTGTAATCGATCGCCGACTGGCGACGCGTGGTTTTGATGGTCGCCGCCATCGTCTCGTCATAGATTTTGTAGACAATGCCCATGACGAGGACCATCCCGGACGTCGCGACGAGCAATTCGATAATCGTGAATCCGCGGACGAAGCGGGTCCCGAGCGCGCATGGCCTGCTAGAGATCTTAGAGCGGGTAATCGAACTCAAGAGTTTCGCGCCCCCTTCACGGTGACAAGCTTGCCTTGAAAATCCGGACCTTCCGAATCCCATCCGACGCTGACGGTTATCTCGACGACGCCGTCGGCGCGAGCGCTGATCTCAGGCAGATACAGAAACTTTGGCATCGCCTCGACAGGACGAAAGTCTTTACCCGGCGACCATCCGGTCAGACCGTCGGCCTCCGATGCCCGAAGCTCCTCGAGCTTTTGCTGAGCCAGGAGGCGCGCCTGGGCAACGTTGAGGCGGTGCGTCGAGGGAATCCGGAGATGAATAAAGCTGCCGTAGATCCCGTATACCCCGAAAACGAGCAAGGCGATGGCGATGATAAATTCGACGAGGGAGAATCCCCGCCGTCGAGAGGTTAGATGCATATCCGGTGCGCCTTTGTGGGACGGTCCGTGGCTCGCCGAACCGGCCGCCAAGAGAGTCCAATAAATTTTCATTTCGCGACTCGATCACACAACGGCCAAAGCATGGTAGAAAAAATTGTCTCTGACAACCCTTAAATCAAGCTTTGGCAAAGGCTGTATATTTTGCCCGATGCGAACTTGCAGCCTCCAGGCCAGCCGCAATGAAAGAATTCTTAGTCCGTGGTCATGCTTTGCAAATGGATATCCCCCGGGGCGAACAACAGTGCGCTAATGAGCGCCCCGACATGCAAGAGGCTTGTTTGTTTGGCTTAGGTCGGTTACTTAAACCTCCATCGGCCCGGCCGCGCCGGATGTTGAATCCAGGCTGGGAGCGTCTGGAATCGATCTGAAGGAATCGGCACTCGTGGAAGAACCCGAATACAAATCGATCTGGGACTCGATCACGGCGGGCCCGCCCCCCGGAGAGAACCCATCGTTGCACCGCCATCCGAGCGAGATCGACGAGTGCATCGCGCAACGCTCTGAGGCCATGCCCTCGCCTCTGGCGCCCGAGGAGATCGAACAGGTCAAAGCTCGCCATCGGGACTGGGGGGCGGACGATCAGGCGCTGCGATCCATTGACCTCCTGGCCGGAGACAACGTGCGCGTCGTCGTGGCAGGCCAGCAACCGGCCCCGCTCGGCGGCCCTCTTTACAGTGTTTACAAAGCCCTCGGTGCGATCGAACTCGCCGATAGCCTCGCGCGCCGGCACGAAGGCCTGACGTTCATCCCCGTCTTTTGGGTCGCTTCGGAAGATCACGATTTCCACGAGGTGCGGCGGGTTTTCTGGCCCGGCAGCGGCGGCGAGCTCGAAGAGGTCTGGGTCGAGAATCCCGCGTGGACAGCCGGACGGATGATCGGGAACCTGCCGTGCGGCGACCTCGCGGCGACGCTGACCGATCGAATTATCAGCTCGACGCATGATTCGGAATTCCGCAAAGAACTGCTCGACCGCATCGGGGATATCTACGCTCCGCACCAGACCTGGGAAAACGCCTTCTGCCGATTCTTTCTATCCATGTTTCCCACTTCGGGGCTTGTGATCGTCTCACCGCTGATGGACTGGGTCCGGCGGCGCGCCGTGCCGATCTTGCAACATGAAGCGCGATCACCCGGCGCAAGCTCGGCCGCAATCATCGAGCGCGGCAAGGCGCTCGAAGCCTCGGGCCTGCCCGCCCCGCTTCACAGGAGGCCGGACGCAATCAATTTTTTCCGTCTCGACGAGCGCGAGCGGCGTCACGCCCTCAGGCTCACCGACTCCGGTATCGAAGGCTCGATTCCCGGAGCGGCCGAGCAGGACAATGAAGGCGGCACGATCGCCTTGAGTGGCGAAGAACTAGCCGGGCTCGTCGAGGCCGAACCCGCCCGCTTCAGCTTCAACGTCGTGACTCGACCGATGGTGCAGGATTCCATCCTACCGACCGTGGCTCAGATCGTCGGTCCCGGCGAGGCCGCTTATTTCGCCCAGGTCGAAGCTGTCTACAAGGATTTCGGAATCTTCTGCCCAGTGCGATACCCGCGTCCCAGCCTGGCGCTGATCGAAAACCGAATCGCCCGAGTCCTGAACAAGTATGACATCGCTCCGGCTGATGCGATTGCCATGGACGCCGGACGCCTGGAGAAGATGGTCGTCGAGCGCGATCGCGACGAGGGCATCGCCGGCGAGATCACCGCGATGCACGAAGAACACAAACGCAGCTTGAACGACCTTCGCGAGCACGCGGGCAAGGATTCCTCCGTCGCAGCCGCCATTACGAAACTCGAGCAGATGATGGACAAGGGATACGGCGTCCTTGTCGACCGCGTCACGTATGCCCAGCACAAAGACGCGCAGCACGTCGGCGATGCGATGAGAAAAATCGAATCCAGCCTGCGGCCCGGCGGAAAGCCGCAGGAGCGGATGCTGAATGCGGCCGTGCCTTTCATGATTCACTATGGGCCGGATTGGATCGCGCGTCTCAGAACCTTGTTGCGCGCCGAGGCAGGTCCCGACCCCCAGATCATCCATCTTTCAGAGCTGCCCACTGCCGATGCCAAAGGGCCCGAGACGGGTTAAATTCGCCGGACACTCGCCTTGCATTTCATTCGGGGAAATGATCTCATCCGCTTCGCGCTGACCCGGCGCTGACGAGTCCAGGGGTGATGTATGTCAGATTTTCATTCCAGAATTCATTCGTTTCTCAAAGTCACGCTGATCGCGGCGGCGGTCTGCCAGCTCGCGGCATGCACGACATTCGACCCGAAAGAAAATCCGCTCAAGACCAAGTTCCTCCCGCGATGGGAGACGAACGAAGTCCCCTATGACGAGGTCGGGCGAATCGAGAAAGTGGGCCGCAACGCCCGCGACGGGATGACCGGCATTGTCGACAATCTTTTCACCGGGGGCTTCGCCGTCGCGACGGTCGGGCCAACGACAGGCTATATCGTCCAGAAAATGGCGATCATGCTCGGAGACGTGATCGGGCTCATTGACGACAACCCGTGGAGCGAGCACATCTTCAAAGGCATCATCAGCCGTCAGCTGCTCAAGTTCGGCTCTCAGGCTCGTTCGTTTTCGTCCTCGATCGCCGCGATCCACCAGACGACAATCGAGGGGCCGGAGTATGGCATCCTGGACTACGTCGGCAACGAGACCTTCCACACGAAAGTCTACGGCCACCCCAGCGCGGTCACGACGCTGATGGGCGTCTTTGTTGCGGATTTCCTTGTGCGCCCGGGCGGCAACTTCATTTTGATTTTTGGCGCGCGAGATACCGCGAAGAAAATCGATGATGCCGCGCTCGAACTCATCAAGCTGAGCATGAAGCCTCACTTCCTCTGATGCCGGGCGAGGCCGGAACGCACCGAGCGCTTGAGCCGGGCAGACCGGGTTCGGAGCCTGCGGTCTCGTTCCGGTCTCCGTACGCTCCGCAGAACGCATGCCGGCAGGGAAGGCGACTATGAAAGTTCAGGGCAAGCAGATGCGAACCGTCTGGGCCGAGGCTCCGGGCGGGGCCGATGGCGGCGGCCTGACGGTCCGGATGATCGATCAGCAATTGCTGCCGCATGAATTCAAGATCGCCGATATGGCCACGCACCGCCATACGGCCGACGCGATACGCCGGATGACGATCCGTGGCGCACCGGCGATCGGCGCGGCTGGCGCGTATGGACTCGCCCAGGCGTTCGCCGAAGCGCCCGGCGGGGAGCAAAACGCGCCATATATCGACGCCGCATACGAGTTGCTGCGCCAGACCCGGCCGACGGCATACGATTTATTCTACAATCTGGACCGCGTCCGCGCGGCTGCGGCCGGCTCACCCGAGCAAGACCGGGCCGCCCGCGCGCTGGCCGAGGCCGACCGCCTCGCCGATGAGAGCGCGGATCGCTGCCGCAGGATCGGACTTTCCGGGCTGCCGCTTTTCGAGGCCGGGATGCACGTCATGACGCATTGCAACGCGGGCTGGCTGGCGACGGTCGATTGGGGCACGGCGCTTTCGCCGATTTATCAGGCGCACCGGCACGGCAAAGCGCCGGTCGTTCTGGCGGATGAAACCCGCCCGCGGCTCCAAGGCGCAAACCTGACTGCATGGGAACTCGCCCAGGAAGGCGTCGAGTGCGAGATCATCGCCGACAACGCATCGGGCCTGCTGATGCGGCGCGGCGAGATCCAGATGGTCATCACCGGCGCGGATCGAGTCGCGGCGAACGGCGACGCGGCAAACAAGATCGGCACGTATGAGAAAGCCGTCCTCGCGCGCGAACACAATATCCCGTTCTATGTCGCCGCGCCGTTTTCCACGTTCGATCTGAATTGTCCGGACGGCGACTCGATTCCCATCGAAGAGCGCGACCCTGACGAAGTGCTGTATGCTCAAGGCAAGACGGACGACGGCCGGATCGAGCGCGTCCGGCTCGCTCCCGAAGGCGCACGAGCGCGCAACCCGGCCTTCGACGTGACGCCTGCCGCGCTGCTCGCGGGGCTCATCACCGAGCACGGCATCATCGAGCCCAACGCCGAGGCCATCGCCAGGGCATTCGCTTCGGAAGCCGCGCCGGCGCCGACGAATTGATCGCGCGTCCGATTCGCGGCGTGCTAGGATGCCGGATTCTTGCCGTGCCCTAGCCGATGCCCGGGCGCGCGGGCCCTTAGCTCAGTTGGTTAGAGCCGCCGGCTCATAACCGGTAGGTCCCAGGTTCGAGTCCTGGAGGGCCCACCAACTTTTTCACACACCTTCCTTCAAAGGCTGGCATCGAAGCCCGGGTCGGATAGCATGTCCCTACCACCCGCGCGGGCTGAATTATTGCTTGCGGTTTCCACAATAACCTCCCAGGATCGGCGCAGATAGTGCATGGCCAGTGGCAACGCGAGATACACACGGCGGTCGGGGAGGTACTACGGCATGATGACGGAGATTGACAAACAATTGCGTCCAGCCTCCTTCATTTTCCTGATGTTACTATCAGGTTGGAGCATGTGTTTGACAACGAGCTGCTCATGGGTCGTGCGCGACGACTATGAGAAGCTGTACCGCGTGATTGTGTCCGGCAACACTGCCAAGCTTGAACGCCTGCTTTCCGATGACATCGACGTCAACTCCCAAAGAGATAATGAGCTATCCCCTCTAGCGATGGCGAGCGCCAAGGGCGAAATCGAAATGGTCAGGATGCTGATCGAGCATGGCGCCGAACCGAACGTGAAGTACGTGCCAAATATGGTAAACCAGCCTCTTACGCATGCTGCGGAAAATGGGCACCTGGATATTATGAAGTTGCTTCTTGGCAAGGGCGCGAATCCAAACCTTCCCAATTCGCACGGCGATCTTGCGCTCATGTATGCGCATATGGCGGAACAGCGAGAGGCGATCGATATATTGGTCGCTCATGGAGCTGATCCGGATCTCACCAATTCGTTCGGCATTTCTCCATTCCTGGGAGCATGCCTGATGGAAGACTTCGAAGTTGCGGATTTATATCTGGAAAACGGCGCCGATATTGAGAAACGGTATTCTTTTGAAGAGGACGAGGCGGATGTTACTCCGCTGCTTTACTGTACGGCCGATCAAGTTCAGGGGGCGGTTAGATTTCTGCTTGAGCGAGGAGCGGACCGCTCTGCCACATTCCAGAATGGCGAGACGGCCCTGGATCGTGCCCGAAGCATGAATAATCAAGAGTTGATCGACATTCTTAGATCCGACGATGTGCCCAGCGATGATGAGAATCGCTAAAACTAATAATTCTATAGAGCTATGTCAGCACATGGGCCCTTTGGAACTATTCCAATCCCCACAGCCGGGGCGTCGCTAGCTCAACCGAGTTGCCCGCCGGGTCGCGGAAGTAAATTGATTTTCCGCCCTGGGGCCAATCGACCTCGGATTCGATTTTGACATCGAGCTCGGCCAGCCGGGCGCGCCAGATTTCGAGTTCATCCTCCTCGGCCGCAAAAGCAACATGGCCCTCGCCGGTGCATCCGTGCGAGCCGAGCGGCACCGGCACGGTCATTCCCGCGCGGGTCGCACTGGGTTTGAAAACGAGAAACATCCCCTCCCCGACGCGGAAGAAAATGTGGCGGCTCTTCTGCTCGGCGTGGACTTCCAATCCCAACACGCGGGTGTAGAACTCTCGGGCCGCTTCCAGGTCCTCGGCGTAGATGCACGTCTCCAGGATGCGCCGCGCGCGGATCGGTGGCGTTGTCATGGAATATTCCCCCGCGTTGCGTAACTCGCGATCTAGCGATGACCACATCCTTCGGCACGCGTGAATATTCTATTCACTCAGAGGCAGCGTGAAGTGAAACGTCGAGCCGCGATCCGGCTCGCTTTCGAACGAGATCTTGCCGCCGTGCATTTCGACGAACTGCTTGACCGTCGCGAGCCCGAGGCCGATTCCGCGTTTGCGAAATTCATACTCGCCCGAGGACTGTTGCATGGTGTTCAAGGTGGAGAAAAACACGTCGAAGATGTGCGGCTGATCCTCCCGAGAGATCCCGACGCCCGTATCACTGATCAAGAATTCGACGTGATTGGACGCGGCGCGGCGCGCGGTTATCGTGACGCGACCCCCATCGGGCGTGAATTTGATCGCGTTCATCACGAGCTTCTTTATAACGTCGCCGATGATCTCGATATCAACGGGCACTTCGGGCAGATCGGGTTCGATCTCGACATCGAGGTTCTGTTGGCGGATGTTGACGAATGGCCGGACCTCGTCGCATACGGCCTCGGCCAGCAGCCCCGCCGAGACGGAGAGCTTCTGGATTCTTCGTTCAAATTTTCCGGCGCGTGAGTACTCGACCGTCTGCGTGACGATCTTACTCAGGCGATTCGCCCCGTTGATCGCCACCTTGAGAGCGCGATCCAATTCCGGATCGTCCTCGCCCCACTTCATATTAATGATCTCGAGCATGCCGTTCATCACGAGCAGCGGATTGCGAAGCTCGTGCGAAGCCAGGTCGATGAAAGCCGTTTTCATTCGGTCGAGCTGGCGCAGATCTTCGTTCGCCTTTTCCAGAGCGGCGTTCGCCTCGGCCAGTTGCCCTGTGCGCTCCTGAACCCGGCCCTCGAGTTCCGCGTTCAGAGATCGAATCTCGGCCTCGGCCCGCCGGGTCTCCGTGATATCTCGAATGTGGATCACGATCGAGGGTCGGCCGCGATACTGGATACGACCGGCCCGCACCTCGACGGGGATGGACTCGCCCTTCGAGGTCAGGCTGAAGCCCTCGGTCACTTCGATCTCTCCACGCACGAGCTTCTCGAAATCCTCCATCGCCTCTTCGGATACATTCGGCGGCACGAGCTTGGAGACATGGATACCGACGAGTTCGGCGTGACTGCGCTTGTGCAGCCGGCATCCGGCCTGATTGACCGCCAGGACGATGCCCTCGGCGTCCTCGACGAAGATGGCATCTGGCGAATTCTCAAAAAGATATTCGAAGCGCTGCTCGGTTTCGAGAAGCCCGGCGCGGGCTCGGGCGCGGGCGATCCCATGACAGATCATCCGCACCAACAGCCCGGGCTTCAGCTCCTCGATCATCAGCACGCCTTGCGCGCCCAGGTCGATCATGCGGGTATCGCGCGGCTCGCGGGGCGAAGGCGCAAGGACAAGAATCGGGACCTGCGGGTTGACGCGATGAATCGCGCTGAACGCGTTGGCGTCGATGTCGTCGCCGCTTCCGAGGTCGAGCAGAACTGCGTCGCACGAGCAACCCCCGCCGCCTCGACCGACCGCCTGCGAGGTTTCCAGGACCTCAAGCTCAAGACCCGCAGCTACGGGATCATCCAGGCAGGCGCGGATACGCCGATCCAGATCCTTGCTATCGGAGATCAGTACGACGTGTAGCTTCGTATCCGTCATCGGATTTGCGCCCGTGCGATATCGCTGGCGAATCAGGCTCATCAAATGGGCCAGCTCTTGAGCCTATGATAGTCCCAATAACAACCGCCACGTCAATCACGGAACGGGGAGAAAATTTTTCCGGGGGCATCGCCGCCTCTCCG
>JAJFLK010000553.1 GCA_021772735.1 Candidatus Sumerlaeota bacterium
CGCGCGTCTGCGTGCCGTCGTGACGCTGCCCGTTATCGTATCGCTGGCCATAAACGCCCCGGCGAAGACGCGTTTCGGCGAAGACTTTCTCGTCCACCTTATCCTGACGCCGCAGCTCCATCTCCATCTCGAACGCGTCGATCTCCCCGGCGATGGGCTCGGCGATCTTGCCTTCGAGGCGCTCTTTCCAAAGCTCGTTGCTGGCTTTCATGATGATTATGCTCCCGAATGACGTATACCAGTAATGACGCCCTAACCCGCACCCGCCAGCTTATCAGCAGCCCGCCCCAATGGCAATCCTCGAGAAGACAATCAGTCGGCGCCGCATCTACCTGTGCTTTCCCTATTTCCCGCATGAATGGAATGGATTGGGACCCGGACTTTTCGTATGATCTCGCGCACTATGGCAAACGATCACAACCTCCGAATATACGATTCAATCCTCGGTCTGCTCTCCGACGCGGACAACCCGACCCCGCTGGTTCGGCTCAACAAGGTCTCGCCCTTCAAGCACACGCAGGTCTTCGTCAAGCTGGAGTGGTATAACCCCTTCGGTGCGGTCAAGGACCGCATCGCCGCCAATCTGATCTGCGACGCCGAAGAACGCGGCGTCATCAAGCCCGGCACGAAGCTGGTCGAGGCGACCTCGGGCAATACCGGCCTGGGCCTGGCGATGATCGGCAACGCGAAGGGATACAAGGTCGAGACGACCCTCTCCCAGGAGATCCCCCAGGAAAAACGGACCGTGCTACGTTTTTTCGGCGCGAACGTCGTCGAGATGGACGACTCGCTCTGCCCCGCGCCGGGTGCTCCCGAAGGCGCGATCGCCAAGGCGCGAGAGACGGCCGAGGCCGAGCCCGATACCGTGCTGCTCGATCAATATGCCAACGAGGCCAACCCGGACAGCCATTACCGCACGACGGGGCCAGAGATCTGGCGTCAGACCGAGGGCCGCGTCACGCACTTCGTCGCCGGGCTGGGCACCTGCGGCACGATCACCGGCACCGGCCGGTTCTTGAAAGACCAGAACCCCGAGGTCAAAGTCATCGGCGTCCACCCCGAGGAAGGCCACGATATTCCCGGTGTCCGCAGCGCAAACCAGCTCCAGCAGACCCAGCTTTTTCTCCCCGATGAATACAACGGCACCGTCGAGGTCAGCGACCGCGAGGCCTACGATCTGTGCCTTCGGCTGAATCGCGAAGAAAGTATCATCGCCGGGCCCAGCTCGGGTATGGCGCTCGCCGGGGCATTCAAGACCGTCCCGGATGAGGCCGGGACGATCGTCGTCGTTATTTTTCCGGATAACGTCTTCAAATACGCCTCCTCATTCCAGCGCCATTTCCCCGAATTCTGCCCGACCGACGCGACGGGCGAGACCGGCGAGACTGCGGGCCCGTCCAAGAACGACCAGTTCATCGCCGAGATGATGGAGAACTTGAAGAACCCGCACGATTCGGTCCGCGCCAAGACGCTCGGCGAGACGCTCGGCGAGCCCGGCGCGCCCCTGATCGTCGATGTTCGCCCGGCCGATATGTTCGCCGAGACCCGCCTGCCCGGTTCGATCAACATCCCGCAGAGTGAACTCTCCGAACGATTCGGCGAGCTGCCCGAGGATCGAGACGCACCAATCGTCATGGTCTGCGGCATCGGCAAGTTCTCCAAGCCGACGACGCTGTATTTGAAATCGCTCGGCTATCGCAACGTGCGAAGCCTCAAAGGCGGCATCAACGAATGGGTCCGCAAGGGCCAGCCTACCGAGTAGACATCTCTAATTCTTTATCGATTAAACGTCCGCGAATTGCTGCGGCCGAATCCAAGGAATCCGCCAAGCCGCCGGATTGGCCCGGTGAGAATCGAATCGTCATCCAAATCGCCGTCGGCGGGCAGGAGAATGCTGTCCGGGATGTCGTTGGCTTCCTCGAAATTGCTGACCAGCGTCCCGAAGTCGATAAGAAACCGCTCCGGAACATCGCTGGGCGTCTTCAACCGGATGGCCAGATAGCAATCGTACTCCCGCGATTCGCTCGACGAGATACGCTCGGCGAATACGGATCGGTCCAATACCTGAGACGCGAAGCTCGACGGCACGCGCCCATCGCGGACGATCATATCGCAGTAAACGCCGCCGGCTTTCGGCCCGCGCACTTCGGTGACCGATCTGCGCCCCGAGCTATCGGTCGAAGCGCGCAGGTAGAGCTTCGTGTCGTCTTCGAAGTGGATTCTCGTGCCGAGGAAGTGGGTGCTGGCCTCGGGATAATAACGCAGCACGAGCGTTCGGACCGCCGAGTGGAGCTTCGCGATATCGATCTCGCTTGCCGCCCGTGCGCTCATCGCTGGTGCCAGCATGACCATGATCAGAATCGATAATTTGATTTTTCGCATATGCTTTGACTCCCGGGTCGGCGCCCGCATCGCATGACGCGGCTCTCGCCGCCGAACTCCGATTGTTCATACTTGGGCTCGCCGGCGCAACGCCCGAATCCGAGACGGGCCACCACGGGGCGCATCTTGCTCCAGCAACCGAGAGCCTTTCGCGCGAGCCCGCTTGAGCGGGCGCCCCTTTGCCCCCGGGTTTACCCGGGGGTTGACTGTGTCCTTTATGCAAGTCAGCGCGCTTCAGCGCGACTTCTTCTCGGGGCTTTAGCCTTTGAAAGCCATCCTGGGTTCGCGAGGCTGAAGCCGGGACGAGAAGTCGGGCTAAAGTCCGCTATGTCCAAGGGGGTCTTCACTCACCTCCCGGTAAACCCGGGGTCAAAGGGGGCGCGCGCTAAAATTGCGCCTGAATTGCGTCCGGCGTAGCCCAAGCAAGATGCGCCCGCCGCCACGGAATGGCCGAATTGACAAACGCCGGTCGTCGCGTATCTTTGCTCGGCAAAGACCCGGTTCTCGTCCGGCCATTGGAGGGATCTCAAGCCATGCCCGTTCGCGTAGAGAAACTCGATTATGTCACGACGATCATCCTCGATAATCCGGATGTCAAAAACGCGGTGGACCGGCACACCGCCGACGCGTTATCTCACGCGTTTCGTGATTTTGAGGCTGATGAGGACGCCCGCGTCGCCGTGCTCTGGGGCGATCACGGTTGCTTCTGCGCCGGCGCGAATCTCAAGTCCGTCTCCGGAACCGACCCCGACGCGCCCCGGCACCGCTGGAGCGAAAAGGGCGACGCACCGATGGGCCCCTCGCGCATGGTCTTCACCAAACCGGTCATCGCCGCCGTCGCGGGTCACGCCGTCGCCGGCGGACTGGAGCTGGCCTGCCTTTGCGACCTGCGCGTCGCCGAAGAGGACGCGGTCTTCGGCGTCTTCTGCCGCCGGTGGGGCGTGCCGCTGGTCGATGGCGGGACCGTTCGGCTGCCCCGGCTGATCGGCATGTCCAATGCTCTGGATATGATCTTGACCGGCCGGCCGGTCGGCGCGCCCGAAGCCCGGGCGATGGGCCTGGCCAATCGCGTCGTCCCCCGGGGCACATCGCGCGCCGAGGCCGAGAAACTAGCCCACCAGATCGCCTCGTTCCCGCAGGTCACGATGCGCAACGACCGGCGTTCGGCATACGAACAATTCGATCTTCCTTTCACCGAGGCGATGGCGAACGAATTCCGCCTCGGCACAGAGTCGATCCAATCCGGGGCGGCCGTCGAAGGCGCGACTAAGTTCGCCCAAGGCGCCGGTCGCCATGGCAGTTATGAGGAATTCGAGTAGACTCGGGTTCGGGCCGCGTCTGGCTTTAGGCGAGAACCCCGGATTTTATCTTTTCGCAGACGGAATGAGGCATTCACGCCATGACAGATCTCGCCGAGCTCACCGAATTCGCAATCGACATCGCCGACGAAGCCGGCGAGATTACGCTCAAATATTTCGGAACCGAAATCGAAGTCGAATCCAAGTCCGATCAATCCCCGGTCACAATCGCCGACCGCGAGTCCGAGAAATACCTGCGCGGCGAGATCGAGAAGCGCTTCCCCGACGACGGCATCCTCGGCGAGGAGTTCGGCGAGAAGAAAGGCACGACGGGACGCCGCTGGATTCTCGATCCCATCGACGGAACCAAATCTTTTATTCGCGGCGTGCCGCTTTATGGGACGATGGTCGCCGTCGAGATCGATGGCCGCCCGGTTGTCGGCGTGATCTGCTTTGCGCCGATCGGCGATACGATCGCGGCGTTCGAAGGCGGCGGCTGCCGCGTCAACGGAGAGCCGTGCGCCGTGTCCGAGACGACGGAGATTGCCTCAGCGCTCGCGCTGACGACGGATTTCGGAGACTTTCGCACCTATCTGGGCCAGGCCGCCCTGATGAACTACGTTGGTTCGACGGGATTGCAACGCACCTGGGGCGATTGTTACGGATACCTCATGCTCGCGACCGGGCGCGCGGACGTCATGGTCGATCCAATCATGAACTATTGGGATGTCGCCGCGCTTATACCGATCGTCACCGAGGCCGGCGGCCGCATCACGGACATCGCCGGCAGCGATTCGCCGCAGATGAAAACCTGCGTCGCCACCAATGGAGCGCTGCATGAAGCCGTTCTCAAATTGGTTTCTATCTGACCCCGCGTCCGAACGCCGGGATAAGCGGCTAGTCCCTTTCGAGCCCATCGGGGTTCATACGCCCAACCGATCAATCGATATAACCAAGCGCTTTCAAGTCCTTGAGAACCGCCGGGTCGAGGGCTTCTTCGTCCAGTGGCGCCGGTTCGGAGATGGTGGCGGTAGTCGTGTCGGCCATGTCGATGCGGTTGCGCCGCAGCAGCATCTGGGCAAGCGTTCGGCCGACCACCGGCTGGCGGGCCCACCGGTCGAAGACTTCCTCGGGGTCTTCGCGAATATTGAACAGCTTGTAAGAAGTCATGCCGTGCAGGCGTCCGAGCCGCTTGCCGTTGGTGCGGATAAGCTTCCAATCACCGAAACGCAACGTATGGTGGCGCTCGTTCATCGAACTTGAAATGGCCGGATGTGGCGTCCCCGTTCTCTCCGCACGCATCGCCATATCCAACAGGCTGCGCCCCTGCATCGCCGATGGGATCTCGATGGCGAGGAGATCGAGGACCGTAGGCCCGACATCGACGAGCTGAACCGGATCTTCGACTTCGAGTCCTCTGGCGAGAACTCCGGGCAGGCGGAAGATCAGCGGGACACGGGCGACTTCCTCGTATCCGATTCCGCCATGGCCGAGCGTCTCATGCTCCATGAAAGCCTCGCCATGATCGGAAGTGAAGATGACCAGCGTATCGCGTTCAAGCCCGGAACGCTCAAGCCGGCTCAAGATCTCGCCAAGATACGCGTCCATGAAACTGATCTCACCCCGGTATCTGGCATTCAAGTAGCGCGCTTCGGAGCGATCGATCCCACCGCGCGGTGAGTTCAGAAGGTTGATGTGCCGAAATCCGTCATCGGGGACAGGCACGAACCCGCGGTGTGGCGCGGGATACATTTCGGCGTACGGATGAACCGGCTCATAAGGGCCATGCGGATCGAGCTCATGCAGATAGACAAAAAAAGGAGCGTCTCCTCGCTCATCAAGGGCCGGAGCGACGAAACTTTCCCAAACATGGTTCGCCTGGGCCGCCGGCGTGCGATGTCTATTGCGCATTTCTTCGCGGTCTTCGTAGAAGGGATGGACTTCGTCGAACCCGCGATCGTATCCGAACTCGCGGCTTACCATGGCTGTGTTGGTTGCGAGAACTGTCAAGTAACCGCTTTGATTCAGGATCTCGGGCAGATAAGGAATCCATGTGGGAATGTCCGTGTTTTCGAATTTTTGAATGGCCTGACCGATCAATCGCCGCGAACTCAACAATGAGGCCACCGAGGGACGCGTCCAGGTCGCGTTCGCGTAGGCGTGCCTGAACGTAACGCCATCTTCAGCGAACTCGCCGATCTCGGGCGTGCTGACGTTGGTTGCGCCATAGGGCTCGGTGTGATCCGCACGCAGCGTATCAAACAGAACGAGCAGGACATTATACTTGCCTCGGGCGATGTCGGCCTTTGGCGCTGGCGCCGGGGCCGCAGTTCCTTCAACGCGCAGTTCCTCCCAATGCACGGCGAGATCGGCCAACTCACCAGCCCTCGGCCCTCGGACAGATAGCGCGAGTTGGATGGACACCATATCGCCGGGGGCTTCGCCCAGGTCCGCGCGAACCTCGAAGTTCGGGTCCGCCGATAACTTTCCGAGCTCAAGGTCCAAAATTTCTTCGGTCTGGCCCGCCGCGTCCAGACTCGTCACGGACAGAGAGCCTTCCAGGCCCCTCTCGCTCAAATGCGGCGGGATCACCAGTCTGCCCGACGCATAAAGCGCGGCTTCGTGGGGCAGGGCAAGGCTGAAATCGATAAGCGTCTGAGGATGCTGGATGATCCCGCCCTGCTCGACGCGAGGCATTCGATTCCTGATCCCGATCTGTGGCGGCGTTGCGCTGATGGAGAGGCGCGAGATCGTCATGCCCAGCCGAGCGGGCGCTTCCCAGTCGGTCGGGCTGATGCTTGTCACTCGGAAATTCGGCATCAGCTCGATGCGGTTCAAGCCGACTCTCTGCAAATCCTCCGGAACCTGGAGCTTCAGGCTGTTCCAGCCGGGGGCCAGAGTGTAATGCGTCAGATGACGCCCGTTGAAATAGACCCCGAGGTACTGCGCGGGCAAGTTGAGTTGTTTGACGAAAGCCCCGACCTCGAGCTCGAGCGAACGCTCGCGACGATGAAACAGCGGAATATCGACGACCGCCACCGGTCCGGTTATCCAATCGAACGGCTCGTCGTTATCGGCGAACGGCCACTCGAAACCCGCCGAGAGCAAATTGATGTCTCCGACTTTGCCGAAATCGATCTCGCCGACGGGATCATAGACATCGGCATCATCAAGCAAGGTTGCCAGTTTGAAACGGATTCGATGAGGGTCGCCCTCGATACGGGCCTGATCGGCCACTTCGCGCGAAACGACATCCCGCGTCGCAGGATCACCAGTCTGCGCGACGGCGGACGGCGCTGCGACTGCGCCAAATAGCGCCACCATCGCGACCCATGCGGCCAGCCTGCGCGTGACCCGGGCGTGCGCGCGATCCGAACTGTAAGGGCGGGGCTGATCGGGAAGGGAACGCATTGATCTATTTTGGCCGATATTCTCCATACGATTCATCCGGCAAGCCGGGCCGCGAAATTACGAGCTCTTGACGCCCCGACCCACACCCCAGAGCGTCAAACCGTAGTTTGTAAGCCCGAGTTCAAACGACGCGAAGTTGCCTTCGAGAAGCCATGAGAGCGACTCGCGGGTAAATGGCGAGATGTGATCGTAGGTCGAGCGGCGCGTCACCAGCGTGTGAAATTTCTCCCCGAGCGTCCACATCACCGTATCGTAGGGAGGCGTAAATACGATGAACGTCCCCCCGTCGGCAAGGATGCGCGAAACTTCGGCCATCGTTTCCCGACGGCACGTCACATGTTCGATCGTGTCGATCATCATCACGACGTCGAAGGCGCCGTCGCCGAACGGAAGCTCGCGGTCGAAATCAACATGCACGGCCTTGAGACCGCGGGCCTCGGCTTTGGCGAGAATCATGGAATCTTGATCGGCCCCTGTCAGCGCCATACCGGGGAACTCGCCGATGAGGCGGCTTGAGACGTTGGCGCGGCCGCAACCGAGATCGAGGACGCGAAGGTCCGGACCGAGATCCGCAAGAATTCTCCTCAGGATTCTCAGCTTGCTCCAGTCGAGCCAGCGAAAGACTTTCCCGCCGAGGAAACCGTCGTAATAAGGGTCATAGGCTCCGCGATTACTCGAAGTTTCCGCCATCGTCTTTCCTCGGCTTCTTAAGGTTACGGATTTCCCGGCGCCTCACGGAATGCTGCGTTCCAATATTACTCGTTCTCACGTCTGTTCTCTGCATTCGATCTCGCCATCTGCTTCATCGAAGACGTCCGAGGAGTGACGACGTCCAGGAAAAGCCGCCAGAAAAAAAGGTAGGCCTTTCTGAAAGTCGGCAGTTTCGAACTCCCCCATGCGCGGCATCTTTCGTGACTCGCGACTTCGGTGACGGTGTATCCGCACTTCAGAACCTGGACGATCATGTGCTGCTCGATATCGAAATCGGTGGCGACGAACGGAATCCTGACCGCGACCTCGCGTCGGATGCCTCGGAATCCGTTGAGCACGTCGGTCAGGTTGGATTCCCATCGGTAATTGATGACAACACTCAGGAAACCGCTGCCGACCGCCCGCAGCCAGGTATTGAGATCACCCTTCCACTCGTCGCTGCCGCCGCGATGGCGCGAGCCGATGACCATCGCGCACTCGCCGCTCAGAATCGGCTCGGCGAGCTTGGGAATATCCGCGGGGTCGTGCGAACCGTCAGCATCCATGAAGACGATCACCTCCCCGCGAGCTTTTTCAATTCCCAACTGATAGGCCGCGCCTTTGCCCCGGCCATTATCTTGCCAGACGTTCGCGCCCGCCTTCTCGGCAAGCTCGACTGTTCCATCCGCTGAATGGCCATCGATCACAATCACTTCGTCAGCGTAAGAG
>JAJFLK010000554.1 GCA_021772735.1 Candidatus Sumerlaeota bacterium
GCTGTTGGTTCGGTGTTTTGGGGCCTGTTTTGGGGCCAGCAGTTTTAGGGCCAGTATACTAAACTCCAACTTCTCGCGCTTTAGTCAGTCGCTCACACCCCGAATTGGCGAAAGTGGTGCTCGAAATGGCGGCCGTGGATATATCGCCAGTACTGGAGCGTCAGCGGGCCGAGAAGTGGGCTGATGGTCTTGCGTTCGGGCTCGCGCTCGGCCTGATCGATGAATCGCGTCAAGGCTTCTCCCAGCGCCGCACGCTCGGCATCGAACTCCTCATGAGTGGCGAGGATAAACTGCTCGTCGGCCAGTAGCCGCCCCTTGGGCCAGGGCAGGATATGGAAAAACAGGATGCGGCCCGGGCCCCGCGTGAACCAATTGCTGTTATCGCGGAAATAGCCTTCGCCCATCGAGCATTCGAGCGTGACGCGCAGATGGGCAAAGAGGTCGGCGCTCGACATACGGCCCCATCTCGGAGCCGAGTCCGCGCTGATTCCCGCCAGACGCGCCTGGTATTGAGGCAGTGTCTCGCGCTGTAACTCGGTAATCTTGAGAAACATGGGGGCAGTGGCCTTTCGTTCAGTGCGCGGCGTCCTCAACTGCAGTCAGATCGTTCACTATGGCGCCCTCGGGCGGCGTATACTGAAACACCTCGGCGTCGATCTGAGCACCGATGACAACGTCATAGAACGTCGCTCTGTTGATCAGGACCGGCGGCGAGACCGGAGTCTGTTCGGGCTCACGGGAGCTCGATCGCCCTTCGGGGAAGCCGAAGATTTCGATCTGATGGATAAACCCGGTGCGGCGGCTCACGGCGATTCGGATCGATTCTAAGAGCGAATCAAGCGGGTCCGAGGCCGCCTGGGCATCGGGATCGTCGGCCGGATCGGGCAGCGTCGAGGCAAACTGGGCCAGACTTCCGGGTCGATAAGGACCGGCGAGCCAATGTACCGGTTCGCCGAAAATCGATTCGCCTTTGCCGGTTGCGCCGCCGGACGCGCTCGGTCCACTATCGCCTTGGGGGCCGCGCAGCGCGGAGATTACTTCCAGATCGAACATCTGGCGGAGCTGCTCGATCATGGCCTTCGGCGAGGTGACCGGGTCAGCCAGGCCCCCGCCCCCGCCGGCATCTCCGGCTGGCATCTTGAAAACCACCGGTGGCAGATCGACCTGCCCGTCGCTGATCTCAATCCAGCGCGTCTTTCCGTTCGAGACGGTCGTCTGGCTCATGGCCGGCCCGGCTGCGGTCTGGGCCATGTGCATGCGGAGCCGGTCTGGGCTGGCGAATTTGACAAACCCAACCTGGATAAAAGGACCTTCGTCGCCCGGCGACTCGAGCCGCAGTTTGGCCTCATAAGTGGACCACGAGGCGGCCGAGCGCGCCGCGTCTGCCATGATGGTGTCGGCCAATTCGGCGGCCGAAGCGCTCTCTCGAGCGCCGGCCTCGGTATCTCCATCGCCGCAGTTCGCCTGTCGATAAGGCATCAACAAGAAGGCCAATGCAACGAGCGCCAAGCTGATGCCCCGGTAATGAGGGACGGGCCCGTCAGGCAGATCAATCCGGAACATTGGGAGCATCCTTTCCATTCTCGGCGTCATGAGAGTCAGAGCCATCGTCCGCCGGATCATCTTGCGGCTCACCCCGCGCGGGCTCGACGATCTCGGCCTCAACGTCGAGGATTCCGGACTCGGGGGCTGATGACTCCCCTGCCCGCTCAGCCTCGGCTGCAGCCTGCGAAGCCGATCCGGAAGCCACACCCGCCTCGGCTTCCAGGCCAACCTCGCCCCTCAGCCACTTGCGCGCGTGCTTGCGATACGGCGCCATGACGCCAGTGCCGATAAAAGCGATCAGGCCCATTGCGGCAGCGACGTCATCCGTATAGCCGAGCGGCCCAAGGAAATCGGGGATCGCATCGATCGGCATGATGAAATAGGCCAGCGTCGCGACGACGGACAGCTTGTGCTTGACCGGCGCCGCGCCCGAGGCCATGTAGTAATAAAGGGCGAGAATATCGGCCGCGCCGGGCACACGGGAGCAGATTCGCTTGAACTTGGGCCAGAAATTGCCCTCGACGCGCGCCTGGTCGTAGTTCTTCGGCACGGGGACGGGAAGGCGCGGGGACTCTGTTCTGACATCAGTTTCGGGCATAGTGCGATTTTGGCCGACTGGCGGCACGCGGGCAAGGTCACAAATTGACCCGGGCGGCCAAACAGATTAGACTGACCGCCGGTCATTGAACCATACAAGGGTGAATCAGGACGAGAGGGGATGATGTGATGCAATTAACGATCAAATGGAGTCTGCGGGTATTTGGGGCGGCGCTGGGGTTTGCGGTGCTCGCCGGGCAGGTTAATCCGGTCCACGCGGCGAACACGACGTGGCCTCAGTTTCGCGGGGCGGATTCGATGGGGCTCGGCGAGGAGACCTCGACGCTTCCCACGGCGTGGAGCACGAGAGATAACGTGGTCTGGAGCGCGGACATTCCGGGCCGGGGCTGGGGATCGCCTATTGTCTGGGAGAACAAGGTTTTCGTCACGACGGCCGCGAGCGAGAAGCCGGTCCAGCCGGCCAAGAAGGGGCTCTACTTCGGCGGGAAGCCGGAATCAGGCGAAGACACCCACAGTTTCAAACTGATCTGCATCGATTTCGAATCGGGCGAAGTCGAATGGGAAGCCGAGCCTTACAAGGGGCCTCCCGGCTTCACTCGCCATCTGAAAAACTCATACGCCTCGGAGACGCCGCTAACCGATGGCGAGATGGTCTACGCGTATTTCGGCAACCTCGGCATCTTCGCCTTCGACATGGACGGGGAGAAAGTCTGGGAGCGTCGCTTCGAGCCCCGCGAAACGCGATACGCCTGGGGCACGGCCGCTTCGCCGATCATCCACGGCGACAAGCTCTTCATCGTCAACGATAACATCGAGGATTCGTTCATCATCGCGCTGGACAAAAAGACGGGCGAGGTGGTCTGGAAAAAAGACCGCGAAGAGGGCAGCAACTGGGCCACGCCGTTCATCTGGGAGAACGAGCAACGCACCGAGATCGTCACGGCCGGGACCGACAAGGTCCGCTCCTATGACCTGGATGGCAATCAGCTCTGGGAGATGACCGGGATGTCGAGCATCACGATCGCGGTGCCGTTCTCTGCGGGGGGCCTGCTTTACATCAGCTCGGGGTACATCATGGATAAGGTGAGGCCGGCGTATGCAATCCGGCCGGGCGCGAGCGGGGATATCACGCTGGCCGAGGGCGAGACGAGCAATGAATATATCGCCTGGTCCGACAACGAGGCCGCGCCGTACAACCCGACGCCGATCCTCTACAAGGGCATCTACTACGTGCTCTATGACCGAGGGCTTTTCCGCGCATACGACGCGAAGACCGGCGC
>JAJFLK010000555.1 GCA_021772735.1 Candidatus Sumerlaeota bacterium
TATTCGGACGGCATCGTTCACATCACGACGCGTCAGGATTTCCAGCTTCATTTTATTCATATCGACGACACTCCAGCAATCATGCGGCGCCTCGCAGCGGTCGGGATCACGACGCGCGAAGCCTGCGGCAACTCGGTGCGCAACGTCACCGGCTGCCCGTTCGCCGGCGTCTGCCCGGATGAACCCTTCGACGTGACGCCGCATGCCGGCGCTCTGTCGCGTTTTTTGCTCGGCCATCCGGACGCGCAGAACTTCGGCCGCAAATTCAAGCCGACGTTCAGCGGCTGCGCGCAGCACTCGTGCGGCCTGACCGCGATGCACGATATCGGGTTCACGGCGGCGACGCGCGAAGTCGATGGCGAGATCGAGCAGGGTTTTACGGTCGTCGTCGGCGGCGGGCTCGGGGCCGTGCCGCATCAGGCCAAGGTTTTCGACGAGTTCATGCCGGCCAGTGAGATTCTGCCCGTCTCCCAGGCGATGGCGCGCGTCTTCGCCCGCCACGGCGAGAAGAAGAATCGCGCCCGCGCCCGCATGAAATTTTTGGTTAAAGCGTGGGGCGTGGAGAAATTCCGTGATGCCGTGCTCGAAGAGCGCTCCAAGCTCACCGACGATCCGCGATGGACGGAGTACGTCGAAGCGGGCAAGCGCGATGCGGAATCGGCCCTTAATCCTCCCGGCGAGCTGCCTGACGTGCAAGGGGACGATCGGTATCGTCACTGGCTCGCGACCAATCTGCGGCCGCAACGTCAGGAGGGTTATGTCTGCGTGACGGTCGTCCTGCCGCTGGGCGACCTTACGGCGGATCAGATCCGTGGCTTTGCGGATATCGCGCGCCGATTTACGCGCGGCACGGTCCGAACGAACGTCGAGCAGAATTTCGTGATCCGGTGGGTGAGCAAGGCCGACGTCCCCGCGCTTTACGAGGCGCTCGAAGCCGCCGGGCTTGGCGATCCGGGCGCGAGCAACATCGTGGACATCGTCTCATGCCCGGGGACGGACACATGCAAGCTGGGTGTTTCGTCTTCGCGCGGGCTTGCGGCCGAGCTTCGGACTCGCCTGGCCGAGAAAAGTTTCACGATGGATCAGGCGATCCAGGATCTGCACATCAAAGTCTCCGGCTGCTTCAACAGTTGCGGGCAGCACCACGCCTCGGATATCGGTTTCTTCGGCGTCAGCCGGAATGTCCAGGGATTCAAGGTGCCGCATTTCCAGGTCGTCCTCGGCGGCCAATGGGAGAACAACGCCGGCACATACGGGCTGCCTATCGTCGCGATCCCATCGAAGAGGATTCCGGATGCGATCGATGTGATCACGGCGTTCTATCTGAGTAATAGAGAGAAGGACGAACGCTTCACGGACTTTGTCCGGCGCATCGGCAAGGCCGAGATTCGTAAGTTACTCGAACCGCTGGCGAAGGACCCGCCGAGCCATGAGGCGGACCCGTCGTTCTATTGCGATTGGGGCGATACGCGCGAATTCACGACTGGCGATATCGGCCGGGGCGAATGCGCGGGCGAGGTCGTCACGGCGTTTGAGTTCGAGATGACCGAGGCCGAGCGGATGATCTTCGGCGCGCAGGTTCGGCTTGAAGCCGGCGAAGCGCAAGGGGCCGGCGAGGACGCTTACACCGCGATGATCCGCGCCGCGCGCGCGCTGGTGCTGATCGAATACGACGACGTTGCGAACGACCCCGAAGAAGTCATCGAGGAGTTCACCGAGCGTTATTACGACACGAAGCTTTTCTTCGATCCCTACGCGGGCGGCAAGTTCGCGCATTACATGTTTGCCGCACACGAGAAGGCCGGCGAGGCGTTCACGGCCGAATCCGCGCATCACACGATCGAGGAAGCGCAACTCTTCGTCGAGGCCGTGCACAGTTGCTACAACCGAATCCGATCCGAAGCCGTGCCCGCATCCTAGAGGAGCCGATCAGCGAGCCATGAATCTCCAGCACGTTAACATAAAGATCTATGTCGAGGGCGAGCCAGGCATCGACGCCGGGCGGTTTATCGGCGTCTTCCATGATTGGGTCCGCGAGCAGGAATTCGACGAACTGCTCATCGATGTGGCTGACTATCGTCATGTCCCCGATGGGCCGGGTGTGGTCCTGGTCGGCCTTGAGGCCGATTACGGTATGGACAATGCGGGGGGACGATGGGGACTGCTTTACAACCGCAAGGCCGAGCTCGGGGGCGACAACGCGGCGCGGCTCGGCCAGGCGTTCGGCTCAGCCGCGCGGGCCTGCCGGATGCTCGAGGCGCGCTTCGAGGGCGACGGCGGCGGTGCCGGCGGCGATGACGGGTTAAGATTCAGCCGGACGGAATTCGAATTGTTTATTAATGATCGCGCGCTCGCGCCCAACACGGCCGAGACGTTGGCCGCGTGCGGGCCCGAGTTGGAGAGCTTCATCCGCGACGCGCTCGGCCAAACTGATTTTGCTCTCAAACATCACGACGACCCGCGGGAGCGATTCAGCGTAACGGTGACGACGGCCGGGCCTATCGACCTGGATGCGCTGCCAGTTGGCTAAGCCCGACGCTTACTCGAATCCATCTATCCCCACACCCGTGTTCCAGCGGCCTCCGGCGAGCGGAGATGAGGCGCGCCCGCTCGTGTACCCCCAGGCATTCGGACTAGGGCGAAGCGACGACCTCAAGAGCTACGCCGTTGGCGTTGTAATTGATTTGGAATTGCTTCCCATTGCCAATGACTTGCCCCGTCACCGTGCCGAACGTTCCGGTGACAGTGCCGAAGTTGCCGATGATCGTGAACGTATCTCCAAGATTGGGTTCGTATGAATTGAGCTGAATCTCCAGCGCCCCTGCAAGCGTCAGAACCTGCAATCCATCGCCCAGCCACTGCCCGTGGAGGGCGGGGCTCAGGCCTGCGATCTCAATCTTCAACGTCCCGGCCGCAGTTTGTTCAAGCGTCCCGGGGTTGGGTGTCGGGTCCGCAATGACTCTGGCGCCCGGCGCTATTTCCATCCTGCCGGAGTTCACAAAACCCGCGCCCACGCTTCGATCATCCAACTGCATATCGTCGACTCCGGCCCGAATCGTACCTGTATTTTCGAAGTTCGGGATTTCGATGATGGCTTGGCCCGCCAAATCGTGAAGAATCGCTCCCTGGAGGATCACTGGCGAAGCGGGGCCGGCACCCGATGCGATTAGACCTCCTCCGATGCGAATCGTCACATCAGGGCCAATCGTCAGGGCTCCACTAGGCAATATGGCGATTCGCGCTCCAAAGCCGAGGCCATTGATCGTGATCGTGCCCGTTCCGCCTATGGTGTATGCGGGAGTACCGGGCTCGAAGGATCCCCCATTAAGAACCGTGACGGTATTGTTCTCGAGCGTGAGTGTGTTGTGCACGAAGATCCGTCGGGACCGGCCCGGCGGCGCGCTCACCGTGGCATTCGCGGCCATGGTCACGTTGTCCAGTCGGACGGCCTTCTGTTCCCCGATCTGCAGCGTCGAGCCATCGGCGCTTTCGATTCGTCCGTTGGCGAGCGTTCCACTGTCCATCATCCAAGTCAGACCGGAGGAGGAATCCAAAACGAGAGGTGTTGTGGACAAATCCATAGTTCCCTGAAAATTCGCCGTTACCGCGTTAAATTCGTAAGTTCCAAAGTCAGTGGCCGACCATCCTGTGCCCGCAGCATTGATGAGCGTGTCGGTAACACGGAAATCGGCATTGTTCACGAAGGGCGAATTCAACGTCAGCGCCGTATTCTCGACCGAAATCAAGTTGTCGTTTTGAACATTACTTAGCGTCAGATTGGTTGCGCTGGTCGCCCGGATCTCTCCGTTGTTGAAAACTGCCGGCACGCCGAACGGCGGAGATATGGCAAACCCGCTCCCGGACTGAGCCCATATCAGTCCGTTGTTGGTCAATAGGGAGGAGACACTCGTAACCGATGACACGCTCCGAACGGTGAGGTCGGGCCCGATGATGCTGCCCCCACTGTCGATGGCCGTCACCGGCGCATTCAGAACAATCTCGCCGACTCCGCCCAGGGTTGCCCCAAAGCTTAACTGGATGGCTCTCCTATTGATGGTCACCGTCCCGTTGAACTCCAGGTCACCGCGAAATCCCGCCACGCCTGGGCCAATGATAACGTCGGTATTGTAAACACCACCCTGCAGAATGCCAGGGTTGGGAACTCGCGCGTCGATGGTGACGAGCCCGGTCGGCCCCGCGTTCACAACCGGCGCAATGAGTGTTGCGTCTCCGCCGCCGCTTGAATACCGACCATTGAGCTGCACATTATCGGTGACGGTCAGATTGGCACCGTCGTGATTGAGGCGGTCCTGAATATAAAGCGATTTGACTGTCGCGGCAGTCGCAAGTGTCACCGTCACGCCCTCGGCGTCGATGAATGCGTTATCCGCCGCGCCGGGCAGTTTGTTGTCGCTCCAATTGTAGGCTTCGTCCCAAGTGCTCGTCGGACCGATCCAGAATGTTCCGTCCCCGACGCGAAAGTTCTTCACAAAATCCTCAGCGAGGGCAGCGCCGCTGCTGTCTGTCATGCCCCGCGTCAAGACGGCTCGATATAGCCCATCCGGCAACGGCGATGCGAAATCCATGAAGGCCGTCTGGCTTGTCGTATCATATCCGACCGTTCCCGTCGTCACAGGCACATTGTCCGATCCTGTACCGTCGAGGAAATTCCCATCACGGAAGAGATCGAACGATCCCGCGTTGATGGTCGAAGGGTCCATCGGTTCGTTGAATCGCGCGTCGACTCGCGAAACAACGCGCCCGCCGCCGCGTGGCGTGAACAGCCGCACGACGGGCGGAGTGGTATCGGCAATAACCGAGACTGGAATCGACGCTGTTTCGACCGCGTTCCCGCCTGTGTCGGTCGCTCGGGCGCGGATCGTGAACATCGAGCCCACGCTGTTTCCCGCAACCGAGAATCGATACTCGAAGGGATAGTTGCCGTCGGTTACGACAAGCACGTCGTCGATGAAGAACTGCACGTTCCGAACTTCAACATCGTCGGCGACCAGAGCCGTCAGCGTCGCCGGGTTACCGGCCTGGGCCTCGGCCGGTGCAAGGGAGAAGCTTGCTTGCAGGGTCAGCGTCGGCGTGGTCCCCAACGTGTCGAATGGCAGGTAATTGACGACCTGGAGTCCGTTGTTGTGATCGGCTACGTACGCGAGCCCGTTATAGATCGAAACTGACCTGGCCGAACCTGGCGTGGGGAACTGTGTGACAAAATTCTCGGTGTCCATTGGGTCGCTCACGTCGTATAGCGATATGCTATCGCCCACTTCGAGACCGAAGTTCGGACCAACGGCGGCGACGCCAGTGCCCGACCCGTTCAGAACGACCTGCTGCCAGCCGCGCGGCCCGGTCGGCGAATCGCTCGCCTTGATGAGCGCCGGGTTCATCGGATCGCTCACGTCGATTGTGTTGTATCCGACCGCGTGCGTCGCGTATGCGATGTCGCCGCCGACGAAGAGTCTGCGGTTTAAGCTCGCGATGGGCGGAGACGCCACGGAGCCGAGCATCATCAGGACGCTGGATTTGTAATCCAGTACGAACAGAGTCTGGGTTGTCAGTGCGTAGAGATAATTGCCGGCCAGCGCGAAGTCCACTATGGGTTCGGGAAGCGCGAAATCGTCCAGGATAAGGCCGCTTGCCAAATCAACCGATAGAATCCGGCCATTGCTGTATCCGACATATGCGATGCCATTGGCGATTTCGATCGCGTCGGCCGAAAGGCTCCCCGAAGGCGGAATCTGTTGCGCGATTGCCGCACCGGCGGGATCGCTGAAGTCAATCACAACGAGTCCGCCCAGGCCGTCGGCGACGCACGCAAGGTCGCCCTCGATCGCCACCTGCCGCGCGTCGCCCGGCGTGTTGACCTGAGCGACGATCTTCGGTTCCATCGTGTTGAAGACGTTGAAAATCGAAATGCCCTCGGCGCCGTCCGCGACGGCCACCAGTTCATCGATTGCGAATACATCCTGAGCCAGTCCCGGAGTATCGGCCGTGCCGATGAGGCCCGTCTGCGTGACGATGCCATCGAGTGGATTGGTCCCCTGCTCGATCTCAGTTCCGTCCGGGATGCCGTCAGCGTCACTGTCGGGGTTGTTCGGGTCCGTGCCGTAGACCAGTTCGACGGCGTCGGGGACATCGTCATTGTCGAAGTCAGGGTATGTTTCGTCGACCAGAAGCATGGTCGCTCTGGGAAAAAGATATGGACCCGGCGCTTGATTCGGATACACCAGCCCGAATCGGTCTTCTATCGGATCGTAGAAGCTGACACTCTGGACCTGTCCGTCGCGCGGAACGAACAGTTCGAACTGCCCGAAGGGTTCGGTCATCCCGCGCAGGAAAATCGTCTCCCCAGGTCGTTCCATTACCGCCAGATACATCACAGGATGTGCGGGGGAATAACCCGGCCCGAAATCCACTCTTTGAGCTTCAAGGTTCAGAACGGTCTGCTCGAGAAAAGCCTGGGCGTCACCGCCGGCGACTGTGTCCATCTGATCGAGCAGACTCGTCAGTTGATCCATTTCGGCTTGTGGCAGGCCCAGACCGGCCAGGGCGAATGGATACAGGAGATCGACCACTTGATTCATCAATGTTGTGATCTCATCGACGGGCGTCAGCTGACGCAAAAAGGAAGTGGGAACGGCCAGGCGGAAGGGAATGTCTTCCTCACAGCCGCTGTCTCTAACCGCTTTGTAAGTGCACCATGCCTGTGAAACGGAAATGCCAGCTATCGCTGCTGCATACCCAAGAAAACATGCAGCGCCCCCAGGGCCCGTAGGGGCAGCAACCGCGGCGCATATCAACGCGGCAGTTAACGCCGACGCCTGCGCGATGCCAGCTTCCACCAGGCAGTCTGACACTCCTTGATCGCGCTTCTCCCGATCACACATACCAGCCGGTCCCTGGCAATCTTCATCGCCGGCCGCCCGCCCCGCACCGCTGGCGAGTTGAACAAATCCGTCCCGGGAACTGCCGGTCCGCTGCTGATCCGGACCCGGTCCAGGAGGGCCACCGCCCGGACCGGTGCCCCCCGGACCGGGTCCGCCTCCCACGCCGCCGCTGCCGCCGGGGCC
>JAJFLK010000556.1 GCA_021772735.1 Candidatus Sumerlaeota bacterium
CCGCCGGTCTGAACATTAAACTTACATGGAACACCTGATCCCATACATCGCCATCGGTATGATTCTCGTCTTCGCCGCCGGGTTCGCCGTGGTCAATTCGCTGCTCGGCACGCTGATCGGGCCGACGAAGGATAACCCTGCGAAGCGCCTGGCGTATGAATCCGGGATGGTTCCGACCGGCGAGGCGAATGTCCGGATTCCCATCAAGTTCTATATGGTTGGTCTGCTCTTCCTGATCTTCGATATCGAGACGATCTTCCTGCTGGCCTGGGCGGTGGTGTTCAAGGGGAATCAGATCGATTTCGCCTCGGGCAACGTCGGCTTCACGCAGACGCAATTCCAGCACTATGGGTTCTTTGCCATGGCCGTTTTCATCGGCGTCCTGATGCTGGCCGAGATATACGCGTGGAAGAAGGGCGGCTTCGAATGGTCCTGATCAACAAAGCCAAACAGGCGCCGTTCATCAACCAGTTCGCCCTGGACGAGATCGCGTTGGCCCAGGCCGATAAGCTCTCGCCCGAGGAATACAACACCGCGCTGGTCAAGACGCTGGATGAGGTCCTTGCCTGGTGCCGCAAGAACGCGATCTGGCCGGTGACGATGGGGCTCGCGTGCTGTGCGATCGAGATGATGGCGACCGGCGCGTCGCGATACGACATCGCGCGGTTCGGCTCCGAGGTTTTCCGCGCCTCTCCGCGCCAGGCCGATCTGATGATCGTCGCCGGTTGGGTAAACAAGAAGATGGCGCCGGTTGTCCGGCGTGTTTACGACCAGATGACCGAACCCAAGTGGGTGATCTCGATGGGCGCGTGCGCTTCGTCGGGCGGCATGCACAACAGCTACGCGGTCTTGCAGGGTGTGGATCAGATCGTTCCGGTCGACGTCTACGTCCCCGGCTGCCCGCCGCGCCCCGAGGCCTTGCTTTACGGAATCATGCAGCTCCAGCGCAAGATCGCCAAAGAGCCGCAGAAGCTTTTCCGCGGTCGAGCCCCTCTGGAGGTCCGGTCCGATTGATCCGGGAGAACCGATGACGAAGATGCCAGCCGAACAGGTCGCCGAACTGGCCGCTCTCGCCCGCGCCGCGATCGAGGGTGTGAATCCGACGGCGATCATCGAGGCTGAAGTATTGCATGACGAGGTCGTCTTCTATATCTCCAAGCGGTACATCCTGCCGGTCCTGCGGCGGCTGCGCGAGGCCGAGGGGCTTGAGTTCGATATGCTCTCTGGAATTACGGCGATCGATTACCTGAACCTCGCCCGCGACCCGCGTTTCGATGTCGTCTATCTGTTGTATTCCTTGACGCATCATCATCGGCTGCGCGTGAAGTGTCCGGTCGAGCTAGACGCTTGCAAGATCGATTCGATCTGCGAGCTTTGGAGCGGCGCGAACTACATGGAGCGCGAAGTCTTTGATATGTTCGGCATCGAGTTCGCCAAGCACCCCGATATGCGCCGCATCCTGATGCCGGAGAATTGGGAAGGGCATCCGCTGCGCAAGGATTTCCCCATCGGCGGGTCCAAGAGTTTTTATTTCAAGCACGACACGGATGAATATGCCGGGGAGCCCGACGACCTGGTGCCGCGAATCCGAGTGCAGGACGGCGACATCTGAGCGGTATGACTGCCATGGCCACGACAAAAACTCAGACCGCTCAGGCCTCTCGGGGCGCGAAGCCCGTCCGCCGCACCGTCGAGCACAACTACCCGACCGGAGAGATCCTGACGCTCAACATGGGTCCGCAGCACCCCTCGACGCACGGCGTGCTGCACCTCGAACTCGACCTGGAAGGCGAGACGGTCCTGGACGTCCGGCCCGGCGTCGGGTATCTGCACAGCGGCAAAGAGAAGCTGGCCGAGACCAAGACCTATCACAAGTTCATCCCCTATACGGACCGGCTCGATTACCTCTCGCCGATGGCGAACAACTATGCGTTCGTTTCGGCGGTGGAGAAGATTCTCGACATCGAAGAGACCGAGCGATGCAAGTTCCTGCGCACAATCCTCTGCGAGCTGGCGCGGATTTCGAGTCATCTGCTCTGGCTCGGCACGCACGCGATGGAAGTCGGGGCGGTGACGGTTTTCCTTTATACGTTCCGCGAGCGCGAGGCCCTTTACGATCTCTTCGAGGAGATTTGCGGCGCGCGGTTCACGGTCAGTTACATGCGCGTCGGCGGCGTGATGCGCGATTACCCCGAAGGCTGGCTGGGTCGCGTCCGCGAGTTCATCAATGATTTCCCCGCAAAGCACGCCGATTACATGGGCCTGCTGGCGATGAACGATATTTTCGTCTATCGCACGCGCGGCGTCGGGCACATCACGCGCGAGCAGGCGATCGACCATTGCCTGACCGGGCCCTGCCTGCGGGGGTCGGGTGTTGATTGGGATATCCGCCGCGATAACCCTTATCTCATCTACGACCGGCTCGATTGGAAGGTCATCACCGCGACCCGGGGCGATTGCTACGCGCGGTTCGAGGTCCGGATGCAAGAGCTGCTCGAGAGCATGAAGATCGTGACGCAGTGCCTCGATCAGATGCCCAAAGACGGCCCCATCAATATCGATAATCCCAAAGTAATGTATCCGCCGCGCGATCGCGTCAAGAAGAGCATGGAGGATTTGATCCATCACTTCCTGCTCGCGTCGGAGGGCCTGAAGACTCCGCCGGGCGAGGTCTATCGCCCGATCGAGGCAAGCAAGGGCGAGCTTGGTTTTTTCATCCAAACCGGCGGCGGCTCCAAGCCGAACCGGCTTTGGATACGCAGCCCTTCGTTTATCAATTTGCAGTCCATGCCGGTGATGTGCCGGGG